>JAFGMR010000081.1 GCA_016927425.1 Methanotrichaceae archaeon
CAAACATCGCGACCAAATCGACCATCGAATCGTCCCCGTATCCTAGACCTCAGCGGTCTTATGCCACGGCAGATCCCGATTGCCGATAGAGCCTTATTCCGAAAGCAATTAGTTATGGATGCAGGTAGGGATGCCCAGATGGACGCCAATTTGGATTCATCGAAAACAGCCAATGGATAATATGGACGCTTCGAGATGCTTCGACGAGGCCTTGCCTGGCAGAAGGCGCTAGGGAATCCCGCTCACGCCGTAAGCGATCCCCTGATGAGGAACTCCTTCTTCATAGGGCTTAGCCGTGCGGCTAACAAGGCGATCGGCCTGCTATTTTGGAGCGTCGCTGCCAGGTACTACTCGATAGCTGATGTAGGGCTTGGAACTGCCATGATCTCCTCGCTGGAGCTCGTGATGATCCTATCCCGGTTCGGATCCGACGTCTCTATAATTCGCTTTATGCCACTGAGGGATAAGGACGTGGTCTTCAACAGCGGCCTCTGGATTCCTGCAGCGCTCTCCCTCGCAATCAGCCTGGCATTCCTCGCAACAATGGATACGATCTCCCCCGACCTCTCCTTCATAAGGGATTACTCCATATTCTTCATAGCGATCTGCCTCGCCCACTCTGCAACGCTTACAATTGGCTACGCCTTGATCTCAGAGCGCCGCGGGGGGGCATATCTGAGCCAGAACCTCCTCCTCTCCACACGCATCCCTTTCCTCCCCATCCTTGCTGGCATGGGTTGCATCGGCATCTTCTTCTCGCTCGGAGCAGCATACATAATAGCGCTCGTGGTATCGGCAGTCCAGATCTCCAGGAATCTTCGATTCAGAGCGAGAATCGACAGGATGTTTCTCGAGGATACTCTGAGGTTCTCCTCCCTGAACTACCTGGCAAGCGTTCTAAACGCAGCCCCCGCCCTCATACTACCGATCATGATCCTCAACATGCTCGGACCAATAGAGGCTGCCAGATGGTACGTGGCCTTCTCAGTAGCAAACATAATATTGATAGTTCCCGACGCCATCAGCACCTCCTTCTTCGTCGAGGGAAGCCATGGCAGGGATATGGGAAAAGGCATCTTTCGGGTGCTATCGCATACCTTCGGCCTTCTGCTCATCCCTGTCGTGATCGTATATATCTGGGGCGAGGAGATATTAGGGCTTCTGGGGCCGGAGTATGCCAAGTCGATCGATCTCCTCAGGATCCTGGTGCTCGGAAGCTTCTTCGTCACCGTCTACAGCCTCTACATCCCTATCCAGAACATCAGGGCTCGGCCAGGGATCGTCGTCCTCATGAACTTTGCGAGGTTCGTCTTTTTGCTCGGACTCAGTTATATATTCATATTCAGTTATGGGATAATCGGCGTGGGATATGCGTGGATTCTAACATATGCCGCGCTCAGCCTTGCCGTTGCATGCGAAGCCATAAGATTCGGCAGGGCGAAGAAAGGGATTGATCTTCCATGAGGCTCGACGATCGATTTGCGATCACCGGGAGGATCCTGCTCTATCTGATACCCGCAGTCGCAATCGTTGGGCTTGCGCTCCCACCCCTGCTAGGCCTGCACAGCCTGTCGCTCCTTGGAAGCTATCTCGCAATCCCCATGATAGCAGGAACGATCCTCTTTCTGATATATCGGGAGAGCCCCTATCAGGAGGTGAGGCTAAATGAGCGGATCTTTTACCTGTTCATAGCTGCCTATGCGCCCCTATTCACCATATCGGCGTTGATACTGGCTACCTACACCCCCCGGCCTATCGGATATTACCTCGTGATAACGCTGCTAGCGACCATAGTCCTCATGGAGATACTTCTATTCGAGGCTACCAGCGGAAGGGTGCTGATCATCCTCGCCCAGATCATTGCACTGAACCTCAACCTGATCTGGGGCGTTACAATGAAGTACCATCTATTCATCGGCAGGATGGATCCCATCTCCCACATATTCTACATCTCAACGCTGATGGAAGCGGCCCACGTGACCGATGCATTCGACAACTACCGCGCCTTTCCCCTCTGGCACGTATTAGTTTATGCTTTATATATCATAATGAGATCGCCATTGCCACTGGAGAAGATGATCTTCCTTGCAAACGGCCTGGTCTATGCATTTCTCGTGCCGATGGCCTACCTTGTATCGAGGGCGGTATTCAAGGACCGGTCTCTTGCCCTGATGATCTCGCTTTTCATCGTCTTCTACACGGATGTGCTACTTTACGGCATGTCCTCGATCCCCAGGAGCGTTGTCTCGTTCCTGGAGCTGATATTATTGTATTTTATCTTTATTAAAGATAGCACTATGAAGCTATTTATAATCGTGACTCTGACGATTGTCTTGATCCTCTACCATCCAGTGTCACTTCCGTTTATATTGGTGATATTTTCCATAATAATCATATTGGATTTGATTTATGAAAGCAAAGAGGGGAGGACTATCGGCCTCAGATATCTCTTTTTTAGCATTGTATTCTGCATTGGGTATTGGATGTATAATTCAATATACATATTAGAAGGCCTCCTGGAGAACGTGATGATCTCCGTGCCCTCCCTCCTTACAACCAAATCCATAGCAGATGCGCCATTCGATGAGCTATTCAACTATCTCCAGTATGCTCCGCTGCTCCTCTTCATCGTATTCGGCATACTATGGGCGCTGAACGATGAGAGGTTCTCGACAAGGGCGAAGATGCTATGCCTCGTTGGGGTCTTATTGGTCGCGGTCTCCTTCCCCGGACCGATGCTCCTCTTCACACATTTTGTAAAGAGGTTCAACATCATGAGGTTTGGAGAATACGCATTCATATTCATAATCATGGCCTCGGCGGTCGGATTTTCAGGGCTCTTCCACAAGGCGAGAAGATATGGTCGATCCATCCTCGTCGTAACCTTCATGGCATTAATCTTCCTCTCGGTCTCGAACGACTTCACCGCCTCCGACAATCCCATTGTGAAGCGGACGTTCTATACGTTCTACATGAGCGAGAACGAGGTCGATTCGACTCGATTCCTTCCGCAGGTCGCTGGCGGATACGTCATGTCCGACTACGTCGTCGCAAGATATCTTGAGTGCTCTCCCTTCCAGGAAAAGGCACATGTTCTCGAGGTCGATCGCATAAATATGAGGCTTTTGAGAAACTCGTCCGACGACTTGCTGCTGATCAGGGCTAGCGAGCTCGATGAAAGGCCCTTGAAGCTCTACACCTCTATAAGAGGAAACTTCGTCTCGCACCCAAACCTGCTCAACCTGCTCGACTACTACATGCCGGATCTGGCCATGTGGGGAGAGCTTTCCGAGTACAACAGGATCTACGACTCAGGCGCCGTCCAGGGGCTCGTTTAGACCCTGCGGGGAAGCTGGGATTCCCAGGACGAGCCGCCTCCGCCGTCAATCGGATCTATTTTATTTCTTCCCCCAGTTTGAAAGCCGTGATATCAGGGGCTGATTCATCACGGATAGGTATCTCAGCCGGCCGACGCGCTCGAAGCCCGCCTTCTCGATCCCCCTCTGTGATGCAGGATTTTTGATATCGGCCGAGATATAGACCGTTCCCTCTGGATCCTCTTCCCATATGTCACTGCAGATATGGCAGAGCATCTCAGGAAAGATGCTCTTGCCTCGAAATAAATCGTAAGTCCGGCAGAAGAAGATGTAATATGCATCATTTCCGGCGAACAGGCTGTGGCGGTTGTAGGAATACGGCTTGAACCGGGAGAGCTTGCACGATACATACCGGCAGGCAAGCTGGCCCTCCCAGCTGGCGAGATATACGCTGCAGCCTTTTCTCATGAGATACCCAAGCTTCCTTTCTTCGTCAAGGCCGGCGAGACCGCCCTCATCGGCTAACCTTTGCCATCCAAGGTCAGGCCGGTTCATCTGCGAGGAGACATCGACTGCCTCGGCGATCCCATCGGATACCCTCTGCCGGCCCAGATCGGGATGCTTCCCCGAATTCTCCACATTACCGCCGGAGTTGCCGAGCCGTTGACAGAACTGCGAGCCTTGGTCATTCTGGGGCCTGAAGAGCTCCCCCCCACCCCAATGCCTCGCATAGACCCAGTTATCCACGTTCGTTATTGCGATCCTTTTCAGAATCCCGAGCATAACGCGAAGATCGGATCGGGCTTTCAATGAAACCGCCTCTTCAAGACACTCCGGTAGAGCATCTCTCCAGCGGCTCCAAACGCCGTTTTCTTGTGCACCCGAAAGTATGTCGAAAGAGATGGATCGAACTTGGACTTGAAGAGGCAGAGCCTCGGGGTGTTTGCGCCGGAGAGCTCATAGACTCGGCATCCCTCCTCCCTCGCCCCCTCGATCGTCAGCCAGTAGGCACACTCGTTCACGTGCTGGATGGAGATATCCTGCCCAGGCCTGACGCCGCCGACCCAAGTTAAGTAGCGATCCTTGTAGACGACCACGCCCCAGATCCCAAGCAGATCCTCCTCTCCCTCGATGAGATAGAGGCGGACGCTCTCTGGAAAAGCGTCTGCCAGATCATCGAGATAATCCACGGATACTAAAGGAGGCATGAGCCCCTGGCTCCCGTACCTCTCCGCCTCCATCCGATAGAAGGCCTCGATATCCTCCCTCGTCCTCGCCCGACGAAGGCTGATCTTGCCCATGCTCCGCTTAATGTATTTCCTCGTACGGTATTGGATCCCATCCCAGATCTCCTGCAGGGATCGATCGAGATCCAGCTCATATGTGTACTGAGGCTCTGCCTGAAATCCGTTCCATATGAATGGCCTGACATCGCCAATCCCGGGGACGCAGGTGATGGCCACATGATGGGGCGAGAGCGTTCTCATGAGATCGAGCAGCCTCTGGACCAAGGCCTTGGAGTGCGCCTCCCTCTTGATCTGCGAATAGCGGTCATGATCCGTTGGCAAGACCGGTCCGAGATAGGGCACGCTAGTCCTCGGCGGGGGGGAGAGGAGGACTCTCAAGGCTCCAAACCTCCTGTAGAAGAGCGGCAGAAGGCCTATGAGCTGGCCTTCTCGATGGACTCCGATGGGCAAGAAACCGTAGCCCGTATGCTCCTCGATAACTTTAAGGAAATCCCATCTGTGAAAGAGCATGCCATAAGGGCTCTCCTCGACGAGGCCCTCCCATGAATCCCTGTCGACGAGCATCTCATCGATAGCCATGCTCAAACCACCTCCAAACCTCATCAGACGATGCGATCCAGGCCTCCTTTCTCCTCCCGTAGTCGAGAAGCTTCCGATAAAGCCGAAGGGAATCCCTACGGAAGGGAGATGAGAACATGTTGTTGTGCCAGAGAACGGTCATTACGCCCCGATTCTTCTCGACGATATCGATAAGCGTCCTCATCACTTCCCACGCCTTTCCCATCTCAAGGCCGAAGAGGGCCATGTCCGCCAGGTTCAAGGGGATCTCAATGATATCGATCGATCTCTCCTCGTCGAGGTCGTAGGGGAGATATGGATGGCACATCTGATTCCTGAAGCCGGCATGACGGCCGTAGCCGAATGTGCTGTCGTAAGAGAAGTCCGCCTCTGCCAGCAGCTTCCAGGTCTGCGGAACCTCGAACCTCAAATAATGGCCCCGATAGCCAAGGACCCTCTGACCGAGGCTCCTCTCCAGCCGCGCCTTCTCGCTCATCAGGTCTTTCAGGCTGTCGTAGGCATAGTATCCGCCATGGAGGCCAACGCTGTAGCCCCTATCGATAATGGATCCAAGATCCGCCTCCAGCTCCTCTATATCGTACCTGAACCTGCGAACATCCCTCTCCGTCGAGAGGAAGAAGAATGTGGACTTGGCATCGTATGCATCCTCGAGGTCGATGATATCCATGAAGTTTCTATATGGGCTGCTTGCCCTTCCCTTCCATCTCCAGAGGAGAGAGCGCCTAAACCAGTCGAGCTCTTCCCTGCCGGCTTGATAGGGAAGAGAAGCGAGCATGTGGCTTAGGGGCGGATAGATATCGTCCACATCGTGCGTCAGGCAGAGGGCAAAACCCTCTCCTTCCGGATACTCGGGCGAATAGCCCAACTGCTGCAGATACCTGGAGACCGCAGGATCTGTGAGGCAGTCGAGATCGTCCCTGTCGGGGACGTAGCGCCCGTGCTCGTCATGCCGCAAGGAGCGATACTCCTTCCTCCTCGTGAACTGATCCCAAAGACGGCTTTTCCCCATCAACGCTTCATGAATATCGATCACCGCGATCTGCCGCCCTCATCTCCCAAAAGGGAGCTCTTCTACAAGATCTACCATGAATCGAGATAGGTCAATCTTGTCCCTCAAGCACCTCTTTCTTCGCTCCTGCCAGATGGACTTGATATCAGGGGTTGCTACCAGGTCGAGGGCCTTTTCAAGCGCCTCTCTTTCCTCCCTGCAGTTCATGATGAGATCATACTTCTCCTCCAGCTCGATGAAGTTTCCCATATCCCTCTGGCCCACGAAGGAATTACATCTGATAACCGGGCATCCGAGCACTCCGGCCTCGGTTGCCATCGTCTGAGAATCGCAGACGAGCATCTTCGCATAGAAGAGGAGATGGTGTAGCTTCTCCGGGGAAATATCCAGGCGGAAGCGTTCGAGGTCCCGAGGAAGCAGCGACTCGGAGGAGATGAGGACCCTCGAGTGCCTTCCGATCTCCTCGACAAGCCCCCTCTTAGCATCGATCGAGAGGCCCATCCGGCCCCTATCGTGGTAGGAATTCCAGTCGATGAAGCGAAGAATCACGTACCCATCAGGAGAGAGGCCGAGATCCCTCACCACCCCCTCATCCGGGCGGAAGTTGTCGGGGTGAAGGTAGGCGAGCTCCTTATAGCTATCCACCCGCACAGCCCTCCTGCCGTAGTCGTGCCGAACTGACGTCGGGGCAAGGATCACATCGGCGAATGGAAGGGTCAGCATATCGGCCAGGGGAAAGCCCACAGCCTCAGGCTCCGTGTCGGTGAATATCAGGGATTTTCGGCCAAGAAGCCTCGAGGAATGGGCAACGGCGGGATTTAGGACGCCTATTAGGCAGTCCGGCCGAAACCTCCTCGCCTCTCTGTAGATCAGCAAATCCCTTTCAATCCACTCCCTAAGGAGGCCGTATCCCCTATGGCTGGCTCTGCCTATCGGCAGATAGGGGATTGAATAGGCAGAGAGCAATTGAAGCGTCACCTCCTTATCTCTCGCAGTGACCCTTATCCGGTGCCCGCGCCGCTCCATCTCCCAGATGAAGTTCTTGAAGAGATGAACATGGGCCGGGTGGCCCGTATCGATCAGTATCCTCATCGCTCCTCGCGATTATTGTCCTGCATATCGAAGAGCATGGCAAAGAGGAGCGACTGCATCCCGAGAATCAGTATGAGAAACGAGAGGACCCCCCTGATGAAGAGAGAGCCTCCAAGCACGAACTTGTAATAAAGGGAGTATATGGCAACGAGAATTCCTAATGGAACGAGCACAACGCCCAGGATGTAGAAGAGGACGAGGGGATGAAAGTCCATGCATATGTACTTGACCTTCAGCCTCCAGAAGAAGTCGCATAAAAGAAGGAGCGATACCTTAGGGATGTACCTCCGGTATTTGATCTTTGACTTCTCACCCCCGTACCTTGCAGGAATGACCACGTCGACAGCCTGAAAGCCATAGACGTTAAGCTTGACGAGGAGATCGTTGCAGTAGCCATATCCCGGATAGAGGGAGTCGAGGTCGATGCTCTCAAGCGCTCTCTGGCTGATCGCCGTATAGCCATTTTGAGGGTCCATCAAATCCCAGTATCCGGAGGAGATCTTGGTCAACAGGGTGAGCATAGCATTTCCGATAAAGCGCCACCTGCTCATTCCCTGCCAGTACTCCCGGCTGAACAGGCGGTTTCCCTTGGAGTAGTCGGCCCTTCCCCCCACAATGGGATCGAGCAGGGATGTCATCGCCGCGGGATCCATCTGGTCGTCGCCAGCCATCACGACGGCGACATCCATGCCACCAGCAAGAGCCGCCCTATATCCGCTCGCAATCGCGGCACCTACGCCCATATTGCGATCATGGGCGATCAATTGGATCCGCTCGTCCACCTCGGCCATGGAGATCGCGAGTCCGGCCGTCCTGTCCGAGGATCCGTCGTCGACGACGTATATCCTATCGAGAAGATCCGGCATCGAGCATAGCGTCCTCTCTATAAGCCGCTCCTCGTTGAAGGCTGGAACGACAACACAGACCCTCCTCCCCTCATACATCCGATATCACCCGAGACCCCCCAGATTATCAGCATCATGCTTGAGGATCAGCATTTCATCTTCTTTTCTGGCAACATTCCATTTGGGTTCGTCCGCCGGGATCGTCCGTCGAAGCTTCCAAAGATATTTCATTTGATCCGCCATCGTGGGCCAAAACCACCGCCAAAGGAGCTGTCTTTCCCATAAAGTAGGCTGGTTCAATATATAAAATCTTGCCTGTACTTGCTCCATTTCGTGCGCATACGAGAGATGCTGATCCAATAACCAAAACGTTTTAAGGATATAGACCAGACATATGCCATGAATTATTGCAGGACGTGCTTGCTCTCAAATGCACATCCCTTCATAACATTTGACTCCGATAACGTATGCCAGTATTGCAGAAAACCCCCAACATATCTGTATAAAGAAAATGAAGAATTTGTGGATATTTTAACTAAGATAAAATCAGAAAAAAAAGACTTTAATTGCTTAATTGGGCTAAGCGGCGGCAGAGATAGCAGTTATTTGGCGCTAAGAGCGATTAGAGATTGGGGTCTGCGCCCCCTTGCGTACTGTTACGATAATGGTCATATGCCAGAAAAAACTAAGGAAAACGTGAAAAAAATATCCGAAGAGTTAGGCATTAAACTCATAGTGATCGATAATGATGTTGGAAGAAATAGAAGCCTGTTTAAGAGGATCTTATTAGCATGGATAAAAAAGCCAAATCCAGGAATGATTCAAACATTGTGTATTGGTTGCAGAGGTGGGGTCAGCGGATGGATCCCCAAATTGCTCAAAAAATATAACATAAAATATATTTTAGATGGTACAAATAACTATGAAAACACATCGTACAAGTTGGGCCTATTTGGAATCAATGAGTATACATTTAATGCTTTTAAGGGAAGATATAAGCCCCTGCATTTAAAATTGGCATTCGCAATAAGTAAAGAGATATTTAAGAATCCATATTATATAAATCCATCAGTTCTATTCTATGGCGCCAGCGATTTCATCAAGGGATTTGGTGCAAATGTTGAGAGAATACATCCTTTCTTTTATGAGAAGTATAATGCTTCTGAGATCGTGAATGCCATTACAAGCGAGCTGGATTGGCAAAAACCCGATTATTTTCCAGACTCTTGGCGATCCGATTGTAATATAGCTTTAATAAAAAATTTTATATCATATAGACTCTTAGGATTCTCCGACTACGATCTATTCTTTAGCAATATGATCAGAGATAAAGCGATAGACCGCCCCACTGCAGAGGAAAGGCTCCGGCAAATCAATCATAATCTGGATAAGTCTATCCCACAGATTAGCCAGATTCTGAGGTCTTATGGGATCGACTCCGGTTCGATACAGTCGTTTTTTAGTCTTATGCCTTAACAATTGGGCTTAGCTCGCCCCATTTCCGTGAGATTCATATCCATCCAGGACATGCCCACAAGACATGGCTTGGCGAAAGGGTGGGCGAAGGTGGCATATACGGCCTTCATTCTTCGCCCCTTCCACCCTCCGGAGATTCAGCCGTAGCTTTTAAGACAATACAAGACCATCGAAAGAAATGCTTTTTCTAGGTTGAGAGATATTATCACATTAGGAGTGAGAATATGGGCAACATAGAGAGCCTATTGAGGGCAGCATTCGGAGAGATGGAGAAGGTGATGACAGCAAGGACGGTCGTCGGCGACGCTGCCACATTTGGTGAGTTGACGGTCATCCCCCTCGTGAGCATCAAGATGGGATTCGGCGCTGGCGCGGGAGCCGAGGAGGGAAAGGAAGGAAGCGAGGGCGGAGGCGCCGGCGGCGGCGTATCGATAAAGCCGGTCGCAGTGATCATACTGGAAAAGGAGGGCGTGAGGATAGAGCAGCTCCATCCAGGAAGGGCGTCGACGCAACAGATGATCCTCGAGAAGGCGGCAGAGTTCATCCCAAAGCTCGCAGAGGGGGTCCCAAAGATGATGAAGAAGCATGGCGAGGAGGAAGAGAAGCCCCCCAAGGAGGCCGTAAGCGTTCCCGTAACCGAGTGAGGGCGAATGGAAGATGGCGATCCTCCTAGCGTTGTTCCTATTCACCCTAGCCCTCCCATTCATCCCCATCGACCTCAGGCTTAGACTTGCGCAGGGAAGGGCAATGGTGCGCCTCGGCTGGCTCTTCGGCCTCGTTGGAAAGGATATGGCCACTGAAAGGAATATGGCCCAGGCCTTGGAGGATGAAGAAGAGCAGGGCAACGAGGAGCCCGTCAAGTGGAAGGAGATGCTGGAGATCCTCCGCGATCCCGGGATTGCGGCACGCATTTGGCGATTGGCCCGCGGATGTCTTGGAGGAGTCCAGATACGCGACATGAAGGGCACGATCAGGGTCGGCCTTGCCGATCCAGCGGAGACGGGGATTCTGCTTGGATACCTCTATGCCGTGGCAGGAGCGCTCTCTATCGACCTTTGCATCGAGCCGTCCTTCGATCTAGAATGCTTGGATGGGACAGCCGAGGGCACTCTCAGGCTCTGGCCATATCGCCTGATTGCGCCCATTCTCTCCTTCCTCGCCTCGGCAAAGGTGCTCAGGATGGCAATTGGAATCGCGCGGAGGTCCCTATGAAAGGATGCTGGGAGGAGATGGCCGCCGATCCACCCATCGAACTCCCCTCGGCAATCCTTATACCGATCGCCCGAATCAGATATGGATTCCATCCAGGGGCAAGGGGAGGCGTCATCAGCGCCACCAAGTTCCCGGAAGCCATCGTGATCGTTGCGCCTTCCGGTGCAACAGCCCTTCGTATGGATGGGAAGGAGATCCCCCTCGACCAAATCCTAAAGGATCTGCCCCTGGTCGAGGAGATTCTGCGAGGCCTGGAAACTCAAATCGTACTATAGAGCCGATGAGCATTCATGCGCGAATATGGCGAGAGGTGGGACCCAAAGGGATATCGCGAGAGCGCCTCAGAGCAGAGGAGATGGGCGAGGGAGGTGATCGCGAAGCTTGGGCTAAAGGGAGATGAGCGAGTGCTCGACATAGGCTGCGGCGATGGATCGATCACCGCCGAGATTGCGAAGTTGCTTCCCCGGGGATCGGCCGTTGGGATAGACATCTCCCCCCAGATGGTCTCCTTTGCGAATGAGAGCTTTCCCACGACCACGAACCCCAACCTCAGCTTCCAGCGCGGCGACGCAAGCTGCCTGGAGTTCAAGGAGGAGTTCGATCTCGTGGTCTCCTTCGCCTGCCTTCACTGGGTACGCGACCACCACCCAGTCCTCGAAGGAATCGGGCGAGCCCTCGGTCCGAGGGGAAGGGCCCATCTGCAGTTTGGGGGCAAGGGAAACGCGAGCGGGATACTGGAGATCGCAGAATCTATGATCGAAGAGGATAGCTGGAAGGAGGGCTTCATCGAGTTCGAAGAGCCGTACAGCTTCTTCGATTCGGAGGAGTATCGCGGCTGGATCGAGGAAGCGGGCCTTCTCCCGATCTGCGTCGAACTGATTGAGAAGGATATGATCCAGCCAGGCAAGCAAGGGCTCGAGGCCTGGATCAAGTCGACCTGGCACCCCTACCTGGAGCGGCTCACGGCGGACCGGGCGGAGGAGTTCGTAGCCGAGGTAGCCGGCCGATATCTGCAGACACACCCCCTGGACGATGAGGGGAAGGTCCATGTGAGGATGGTGCGGCTGGAGGCGGTCTTCGATCGATCGGGATCAGATAGATATCGAATGGGATGAGTTAGCATATACATGTCACTCCTGACCTACCTCATCCTGGCAGTCCTTGCCGCGATCTCAATTGCAGCCTACATGGTAGGCCTATACAACCGCCTTCAAAGCCTTAGAAACGGGGCAGAGGCCACATTATCCCAGATCAGGGTGGCGATGAAGAAGAGGCTCGATATGGTCGAGGGGCTGGTGGCCTCGACTGAGGCTTATGCCCACTTCGAGATGGAGGTGCTCGAGCGTATAACCGATCTTCGGGCAGGCCTTGGGGAGGCCCGGCCAAAGGACCTGGACCGCATCCAAGGCGAGAGCCAGGGCCTGATAGGAAAGATCAGCGCCGTTGCCGAGAGCTACCCAGACCTCAAGACCTCAGAGGCCATGGCATTGACGATGAATGCCATAAGGGATGTGGAGGACGAGATCGCCAGATACCGCTACACCTACAACAACATAGTCCAGGAGTACAACACGATGCTCGATACATTTCCGTCGAGCATCGCAGCATCGAGGGCCGGCATGAGGGAGGAGGAGTACCTGAGCTTCGAGGTGGACGAGCTCGCAAGTCAAGGATACCTCCCATGGCAGGAGGAGCCAAGGAGGCCAGAGGCCGGCTGGAGGTGAGAGGCCGGAAAGCGTTATTAATACTGACAACCTCTGACATGGCGGAGGCTGGAGGGATGCTTAGACATATCGTCATGTTCAGGATGAAGGAGTTCGCGGAGGACGCAGATGGGCGGCAGAACATGCAGAGGTTGAAGGCCCAGCTGGAAGGGCTGAAGGATATCATCGAGGAGATCAAGTTATTCGAGGTGGGCATCAATATATCGGATGGAAATGTGGGCTGCGACCTGGTCTTATATTCGGAGTTCGAAGGGCTCGATGACCTACACCGCTACCAAGCCCACCCAGATCACATCAAGGTGGCCGATTTCGTGGGCAAGGTCTGCAGGGACCGGCTTGTTGCCGACTATACGGTCTGACGAGACCTAGAAATCATGAAGAAAGGGGCGCCCCCTAAAGAGGGCAGCCCCTTAAGGTCCTTATTCTGCATATACAGCTACTTATTTTCCCGTGCCCTTGGCCACCTTCCCAGGTGCGGCTGTGAACAGGCTTGTCGCTACGTAGGCCACCGTTCCGCATATCAGGCCAATGAATACTGGATGTATGACCGATCCGCTGTAGAAGTGCCAGAGCACGACCGATATGAAGGATGCGAGAAGGCTTGCAACGAAGCCCTGGCCTGTGCCGCCCTTCCAGTAGAGCCCGAAGATCAACGGCACGAAGACGCAACAAGCAATCACTCCCATGCTGACGGAGACGAGGGGCACTATCCCCTGCGGCATATCGTTTGCAAGGAGGGCGGAGACTCCGATTATAACCACTCCAAGGCCTCGCGTGAGCAGAAGGACACGGTCGTCGGAGATCGCAGGCGAGAAGAAGCGCAGTATGTCCGAAGTCAACGATGTGGTTGTGACGAGGACTATCGCGCTTATCGTGGACATGGCCGCGGAGATTGCAGCAAGGAGAATCAAGGCATCGAATCCCGGTGGAAGTAGGGTTGTTGCAACGAAGGGAATGAGGCTGTCGGGGCTTTTTACGAAGGGCGCGAGCTCCTCCGCTGTGAAGGCGCCGTAAGCGAGGACGCCGATTGAGAAGATGCAGAAGGCGTATACCGCAATGGAGATCGGGCCGTATATTCCTGCAAAGCGTACCACCCGCCTATCCCGTGCGGAGAAGATCATGATCAAGAGGTCGGGAAGGGCAACGAGGCCCAGGCTGATAGAGAACGCCATCCCTAAGCTCTTCTCCCAGGGCATCATATAGCCGCTCATGGAGGTAACTGCAGCAGGAATATGATCCCAGATCTGCATTCCCCCGCCCCTCTGCAGAAGGCTTCCGTAGAGCAGAACGGCTCCTACAAGCATCAAGAGCCCCTGGATGAAGCTTATCCAGAGTATTGCTGGAAGCCCCCCGACTACGTAATAGACGGCAACTATTGAGACTGCGATGATCAGGCCCTGAACGTAGGTGACACCCAAGAGCCCCTGGAATAGCTCGGCACAGCCCTTGTAGATCGCGACAAGGTAGATCGCGTACATGATCAGCATTATGACGGCGAGAACAACTTTCCCACCGGGGGATTTATAACGTCGCTCCAGAAGCTGTGGGACGGTCCTTGCATCGTACTCCTTTGCCATCGACCAGATCCGAGGAGCTATGAGCCAGGCCATGCAGGCGAAGAAGACGTGCAGAAAGACCGCCCAGATGGTCCAGGGAAGTCCGCAGACGAGGCCATAGCCTCCTCCCCCCAGGAAGGATGCCGCGCTGAAGTAGGCCGCTGTGAAGGCGATCCCGATCACTGCCGGATACATGATGTTGCGATCAGAGATCACGAAGCCGGAGAGGGTGCCCTGGCGAAGTCGAAGCGATAGGACGATTATTGCGAGGACGTAGGCCACGAGGAGGACCTGATTAATCATCGAATCGCCTCAGCGTGATGAGAAAGGTTATGGCAAGCATCACTATCACCGAGACTATGAGGGCAAGGTATGGTGTGGGGACCATTCAGGACTCCCCCGATCTATAGTTCATCTCCATATATTCCAAGACAGATCCTCCAATGATGCATTCATTTGTACAAAGACGTGCGGAGGAGAGCATAGATGTTTAAAATCCTTTCGCCCTTTGGCGATGATGAGTGGAAAAGAGAGCTTCCCTTATCTCAACCGCGAATGAACGCGAATGAACACGAATAATCTACTGTTAATTTGCGTTTATTTGCGGCCAATTTGAGCGATAATATGGCGTTTTGAGGGATTATATTCGTGTAAGCGTTGATAATAAGCACAAATGGAAGATTGATGCCCTCAAGCAATTGAGCAGTTGCGAGAAGTGCGAGGGGGGGAGTCCGGGCGGACGGCATCTTGTTGAAGTATCGATGAATATGCGAATCAAGCCACCTCGAAGGGCTGGTCAACCCTTCACGCCAGAAGCGGCCGTGGCCGCCGCAGGAGATAAAAGAGACCGGGAGGCTCGACATGTTTCAACCTTCTGGACGGCGGCTGCCCTTCCTATCCACACGGAGGGTTTTGAGGCAGGATGTGCATTGATCCTTTGTGCCGATGACCGGCGCCGACCCCTTCCGCATGAAGGGGGTTGAGGGAGGGAACCCCACCTCCCGGCATCATGCAACTGGGGCGCCCTGACCCCTATGCCAGCGAAGCAGGCCGTATATCAGGGCCCCAAATCCAAGGCTTGTGGTGATCAGGGATACAACCCAGCCCACGTAGGGAACCTGGTAGAGGATGTTCAGTATGATGAATCCCACCAGGAATGCCAATACGGGCCCGTCCTTCTTCAAACGAACGGTGATCGCTCGGCCGAGGCTGAAGGAGACGAAGAGCCCCGAGAGCATGACGCCAGCCATCAGAAATAGCAGCGTCAATAGGAAGAGGGGAACTCCTACAACCGTCATTGCGAAGATGACGGCGAGCACGACAGAGACGACTAAGCCAAGGAAGCCCGCCATCGTCCTCATGGCAGGAGAGGACCTGATCTCCTCGTCCATCGTGACGAAGACCTGAGGGAAGAGCCGCAGCAGTATCAGGCCAGCTATGAGAAACCCAAGGCTCATTATCAGGCCTAAGATGCTGATTCCATGCTCTGGAGGCCTCTCTTCCATCTTCTCGGTCTGATAGAATCGAACCAAACCTGCATGACCCTTGTCCTCAAAGTTCTCGGCGTTGACGGTCAGCGTCCCGTTTATCGTCGCCGAGTTGTAGACGTCGCCGCCCCCGACCAAGGCGTCCTTTCCAACGGTCATGTTTCTATGGAGGTCGACCTGCCCCCCGGCGGCCACGAGGTTCCTCGTCACGTTGCCGAGCAAGTTGAGGTTGCCTCCAAGGGCGATGACCTTTCCCCCAACGTTCGATGAGAGGAGGACCTGGCCACCGCTTACGATCAGATCGCCCCTCACCGGAGCGTTGATGTTGACGTTGCCTCCGGCAACGATTGCGCTCTCCACAGGAGCGTTGATGTTCACCGAGCTTCCGACGGCGAAGACGTCGTCGTCGATGGGATCGTCGATTGAGACAGTATTTCCCGAGAAGAATTGCAGAGCGCAAGCCCCAGAGGAGAGGAGCAAGGCCAATATAGCGAACAGGACGGCGTGCTTCATCATCATAATCCCCAATTAAAATGGTAACTCATTGAATAAATAGGTTATCTGGAATTCACCTTTCCCATGCCAACCGTTAAACGCTACGCATGCGAGACGCAGACGCCATGAGCATTAGGCTTCCCGAGCTGCTAGCGCCTGCAGGATCCTGGGACTCGATGAAAGCGGCCGTGGCCGCCGGAGCCGATGCAGTCTACCTGGGCGGGAGGCGTTTTGGGGCGAGGGCGAGCGCCGAAAACTTCACCCTCGCGGAGATGGAGAGAGCGGTCGAGCATGCGCATCTGCGAGGAGTGAAGGTCTACGTCACAGTAAACACCCTCGTCCACGACCGCGAACTTGCCAAGCTTGCCGAGTACATGGTCGATCTCTATGCAATGGGGGTCGACGCCCTGCTGATCCAGGACCTAGGGGCAATCTCCCTTGCAAAGGAGGTCGTCCCCGGAATGGAGCTTCACGGCTCCACTCAGATGACGATTCATAACGTGGAGGGTGCCATCAGGGCAGCGTCGCTCGGCCTTCGACGGGTGGTGCTTGCCCGGGAGCTTGCGCTCCCTGAGGTCGAGTCGATGGCCTCGGCAGGTATCGGCCTTGAGATCTTCGTCCATGGGGCGCTATGCTACTGCTACTCGGGCCAGTGCCTCCTCTCACAAGCGATCGGCGGGCGAAGCGGAAACAGGGGCGTATGCGCCCAACCCTGCCGAAAGCCCTACAGGCTGCTCTCTGGGGAGGCGGACGCATACGGCAGGATGAACTCGGGCAAGGCCGTTTCCCAGACGGGAAGAAGCTACCTGTTATCGCCAAGGGACCTATCCCTCTACCCCCACCTGGAGATGATCGTCCGCTCCCAGGTCGAAGCTATCAAGATCGAAGGGAGGATGAGGTCTCCCCTCTACGTCGCAACAGTCGTCGACGTGTACCGCCGGGCGCTCGATGCCATCGGAGAAGGCGAATGGTCCCCATCGCTTAAGGATATGGACGATCTCGCCCTTGCGTTCAACAGGGGCTTTACCGCAGGATACCTGATGGGAGAGCGAGGCGAGCCGCTGATGGCAACCGAGAGCCCTGAGAACCGGGGACTCCACTTGGGAAGGGTCTCGTCAGTCGACGGCCATGGCGTGGCCTCGATCGAGATCCATGGCACGGCGATTCCAGAGAAGGGAGACGGCCTTGTCTTCATCCAAGGCGACTGCAAGGTGGGTCTCGTCTTGAGAAGGGATCCCCTTGTTCGGGGAAGGCAGATCTGGCTCGACGTCCCGCCGTCGGTCGAGCGAGGGGCGATTGTTCGAATGACGCGCCGAGCCAGCCTGGAGCGAAGGATCCAAGAGATTATGCGGCGAGGAAGGCCACCAATCCCGATACGTATCGAGATGACATGGGACGAAGGCGTGCCGCTTGCAAGGGCGAGGATCGCAGGCCCGAAGGGCGATCTGCTCGTATCACTAGAGGGGGAACGGATGGAGAAGGCCCGCTCAAGCCCGCTCAGCAATGAACAGATCCGCACCCAGATCGAGCGAAGCGGGGGAACGCCCTTTGCGGTCGATCTCTCTATGAATTACCCTGGAGGGCTCTTCGCCCCTCCTAGAACCCTGAATCGACTCCGCCGCGATCTGCTGGAGGGGGCAGAGATCGCTCTCATAGAGGCCTTCAAGCCCTCGAAGGAGAAGGTTGCATCTTCCAGGTCGAGGCTTCCCGAGATCTCGGCCGAACCCCCATTCCATCGTAACGCCGCAAATCACCTAGCCAAAACATCTATGGCGAGGCTCATCGAGGTCCCGGCCGAGCTACTCTGCCCAGGTCGAAGTTCCAGTCCGACCCTCGCAGCGTACGCCGAAAGCCTTGAGACAGTTGAAGGGGCTGTCCGAGGCGGATGCACCCGGATCTACTTCCAGCCGGAGGATCGAATCGCATCCTCCGCCACCTCGCCTGTGCCACCTCTGGAACTGCTCGAGCGGGCGGTCGATGCCGCAGGCAAGGGAGAGCTCGTCTGGAAGTGGCCACGTATCACCCGCCGCAGGTTCCTAGACATTGCCAAGCCCCTCCTTCCAAAGGCCTTCGATGCGGGAATCTCCGAGGTCATGGTAGACGGGCTTGGAGCAGCAAGTGCAGTCATCGAGGGGGAGCCTCGAATGAGCCTCTCCGGCTCGGCCGGCCTGAACATATGGAACTTCCGCTCTGCACTCCTCTTGAAGGAGTTTCGGCGCCTGACCCTCTCTCCCGAGCTCAACGCCCAAGACATCCTGGAGACGGCTGCTCGGGTCAAGGCCCGAGGAGGTCCCAAGCTGGAGCTCGTTGTGCAAGGAAGCCAAGAGGTCATGGTCTCCGAGGACTGCCTCCCCTGCAGGGCTGCTCGAACCCTGAGCGTTCGAGACTCGACCTTGGGTCTATTGGACTCGACCGGAAGGACGTTTCCCCTCAGGTTGGACACCGAGGGGCGAACGCACATCTTCAACGCGGTCGAGACTTCTCTCGTGGATGCCGTCCCCGCCCTTCTCGACATGGGAATCGCGTCGATCGTGATCGACGCTCGATGGCGTTCTCCCGCTTACGCTGAGAGGATGGCTCAGATCTATAGAAAGGCCATGGCCGGCGACGTCATGGTGGCAAAAGGGGAGGTCCGATCCATGGCATGGGGCGGGATCACAACAGGAAGCCTCTTCCGTTAAGGGCTGTCCGACTCTTCTGCCAAAGTGAGTCGACTATTTCGTAAGAGGTGGCCGAAAGCGATTCATATAATCGGTTCAGACGAATCGGTCATGGAGGTCCTTATCAAGAGATCGGCCAGAAGGAAGAAGACCATACAGGCGCGGATGGTAGGCGATGTTATGGAGGTTACGGCCCCCGAGGATATCCCGGAAGGCGAGCTCCAGGAGCACATATCCCGGCTGAAAGCCCGCATGGAGAAAAAGACCACGCGACGCGACGATGCCAAGCTGGAGGAGAGAGCGTGCCATCTAAATCGCAAGTACTTCCAGGGCAAGCTTGCCTGGAAGGGCATCTCCTACTCGACAAGGCAGATGAAGCGGAACGGATCCTGCAACATCTCGGAGAGGACGATCTTGATAAGCTACCGGCTGATGGATATGCCCCGCTGGGTTGAGGACTACGTCATAGTCCATGAGCTCGCCCATCTGGTGGAGCCAAACCACGGCCGCAGGTTCAAGTCGCTCGAGATGAGGTATCCCCTGGCCGAGAGGGCGCGTGGATACCTCATTGCCATGGACCGGATGGCGAGGAAGGGAAGCTAGCCCAGCTTCTCGAGCCTGCGCCTCACCGACTCCGCATGGCCTGGCAATCCCTCTGCCTCGGAGAGGGAGATGATCGTTTCGCTGAGACTATCGAGGCCCTCCGGGCTCAGGCTCTGGACTGTTATCTTCTTTACGAAGTGGTCCACGTTGAGCCCGGAAAAGACCCTGGCCCAACCAGATGTGGGGAGGACGTGGTTTGTGCCGCTCGCATAGTCGCCGGCTGCCACAGGCGTATGGGGTCCGATGAATATAGATCCTGCATGGCGGATCCCCTTGAGAAGGTCCATTCCATCCCTGACCACGATCTCAAGATGCTCAGGCGCGAAGTCGTTTGCGAAGCTGACCGCGTCTTCGAGCCCTGAAGCGATCAGTATGGCGCTCCTCTGAAGGCCCTGCTCGACGATCTCCCTTCTCTCTGCAGAGAGCGCTTGCTCATCGATCTCTCCGGCAACTGCTCGCGCAAGCGCCTCATCAATTGTCACGAGCACCGAGATGGATGCTGGGTCGTGCTCCAATTGCGCGATCATATCGGCGGCCAGTACATCGGGATGGGCTGTCTCATCGGCTATGATCAGCACTTCGCTTGGACCCGCCGGAAAGTCGATCTCGACCGTATTTCTGACGAGGAGCTTGGCTGCCGTCACATAGGCGTTTCCAGGCCCCACGATCTTCTCCACAGGGACGATGCTCTCGGTGCCAAACGCCATCGCAGCGATTGCCTGAACCCCACCCAGTTTGTAGATCTCGTCTGCGCCAGCCATATCGGCAGCGACGAGGGTTAGCGGGGGAATCGTGCCATCGGGTGCTGGCGGAGTGCATACAACGACCCTTGGGACGTCCGCCACCTTTGCCGGGATGACCGTCATCAGCGCCGAGCTTGGATATGTAGCCCTTCCTCCCGGCACGTAGGCCCCAACCGAGTCGATTGGAACGATCTTCTGGCCGACGGTGATACCCGGAGCGATCTCCGTCATCCAGATGTCCTTCTCCCTCTGCTCATCGTGAAAGGCCGCGATGTTCTCCGCTGCAAACGCGAGCGAGTCGAGCAGGTCCCCATCCACCAGATCGTAGGCGGCATCGATCTCCGAGTCCTCCACCCTGAAGTTGGCAAGATTTGCTCCATCGAACCGCTCCGTGTACTGGGCGAGGGCCAAGTCGCCTCGAGAGGCCACGCCCTTGATTATCTCGTCGACCGACTGCAGCATATCCTGGATTCCAACCTGCCTGTAGAGCAGTCCCTGGATCTCCTCATCGCCCAACTCCTCTATCTTTTTTAATATCATCATCCTTGCCTACCTCCAGATCTAAGTCGAGAACCGTGACTTCGGAAAAGGGCTTCAGGAGATCTGCCGGCCCCTCTGCATGCCGTATATATGCTCTATCCTGTCCAGGTCGTCCGCCTCCTCCGGGGACTTATCATCCCTGACCCCAATGAACCGGGGAAAACGAAGCGCATAGCCCGATCTGTAGTTGGGGCTCTTCTGGATCTCCTCGTAGCCGACCTCGATGACCACCTGGGGCTTGATCTCCACCTCCATCCCCTGGCTCATCACAATAAGATCATTGAAGAGGTCGGAGAGCTCAGAGAGCTTGTCATCGTTGAGGCCTGTCGCAACCCATCCCACATCCACAAGCTCGCCGGAGGCCGGATCCGGGCAGGCAAGGCGATAGGAGCCAAGCAGCTTCGCCCGCCTTCCCTCGCCCCATCTCGCGCCTACAACGACCAGGTCCAGGGACTCCGCCACGGGCTTGACCTTGAGCCAGTTCTTCCCCCTCTTTCCGGGGGAATAGACGGATGCCGGGTTCTTGAGCACTATCCCCTCGTGGCCTGCCTTCAGTGCGGCCTCGTAGATCTGCTCAGCGACCAATGGATCGTCGGTGATCTCCTGCCTTGCCAGTATATCGGAAGAGGAGACTGCCTCGAGGAAATGCCTGCGCTCGACGAGGGGACGATCGATCAAGCTCTCCCCGTCCAGGTAGATGATGTCGAACAGGTTCAAACTGAGCGGGATCTTGGCAGCGACGCTTGCCACGTGGTACTTGCGGCGAAACCTCCTCAAGATTGCTTGAAACGGCAGAGGCCGGCCGCCCGCTCCAACCGCCACCACTTCGCCGTCGAGTATCGCCTGCAACGCCCCAACCTTCCCCTCAGCCACCGCCGCGATCTCGGGAAGGGAGCTTGTGACGTCCTCCAGCCTGCGGGAGAATATCCGGATCCTCGATCCGTCCTTGTGTATCTGGACCCTCGCCCCATCGAACTTCCACTCGACGGCCATGGATGCCTCTTGAAGGGCGGCAGGTATGCTCTCGGCGACCTGGGCCAACATCATCTTTATCGGACGACCTATTGCGATGTTCAGCTTGGAGAGGCCTTCGTGCCTGGCCGATTGGGCAACGAGGCCGATATCGTTTGTCAGGTTGTAGCCCCTTTCCACGAGGTCCACCGGCTGATGGAATGCCTTTGAGATCGCGTCGCGCACCGACCCCACCCCGACGCCGATCCTCAGGTCCTCCATGGCCAGGCGGGCGATGTACTGCGCTTCAAGTGGTGTGGCCTCGCTGAAGAGGAACTGGAGGTTCTTGGCCTTGGCGTCCTGGCTGCCCCTGCCAACCGCCTTGGCAATCGCTTGAAACCTCTCGTAGACCTCGGAGATCGCAAGGGGCTCGCTCTCGGCAAACGAGGCGAGGGTAAGCGGCCTTCTCTCGGAGATGGCATGTTGAGCGACGAGCCCTACGTCGCCCGTCTTTCTTAAAAGATCGGTGATGGTCGCAGGATTTAGCCCCGCGGCCTTGGCAATGGACCCATATAGTATGCTCGGCCCGACGCCTAGCTCCTGCTCGGGGATGAGCGTGCTCATGAGAAAGCTTGCAGCAATCCCAAGCTCCCGGTCGTCCAGATCCTCCAGGAAGGAAGAGACCAGATCCACCTTATCGAGGTTCCCGCTCACCTCTTGGACCTTCTGGCAGAGCTCTGCGAACTGAAGGAAGCTCGTCATGATCGTTGTGCATCTACATGATTGCCGCGGTATATGCTGACGATATCCGAGAGTATGGCGCTTGCGGTCTCTATACGGCCGGCTCCAAGGCCGGTCACTGTGATCGTCCCTGAGAGATCCGTGTAGATCGCAGCGGCGTTTAGCGTAGACCCCACGGCGAGAGGGCTTCCCAAGGGGACTAGCATCGGCTTGACCGTGAGGGCCGGCACTTCCCCAATCAGCTTCACCGCATAACCTCTCTTGTGGGCGAGAATCAGGGACTCGGGGGTTATGCCCGTGATCCCGGTGACCTCTACATCGCCGTATTTCACGTCCATATCGAAGATGGAGTTCGCCAATATCGCCACCTTGCCCGCCGTGTCCACACCCTCGACGTCGTAGGAGGGATCGGCCTCAGCGTATCCTAGCTCCTGGGCCTCGGTCAGAGCATGGTTGTATGGGTACTTCTCCTCGGCCATCCTGGTTAGAATGTAGTTGCATGTGCCGTTGAAGATCCCCCTGATGCCGAGGATGGTGTTCCCAACGAGCGTCCTCTCGATCAGGCTGATGAGGGGCATGGTTCCTCCAACCGTCGCCTCGAACTTGAGGGCGACGTCGTTCTTCCTCGCGAGATCCTTCAGCCTTCGATAATCCACCACGAGGGGGCCTTTGTTCGATGTGACAACATGCTTTCCCATGGATAGGGCATCGACCATATGGCCCAGGCCAGGCTGGCCATGTACTATGTTCGTAGGGGTGACCTCGACTACGAGGTCGCAATCGATCGAGCCAAAGACCTCCCGTGCCGCCATATCGGAGTTGGCGACACCCTCCAGAGTGCGATGGTCCAGGATGTCCTTCGCGACAACGCCATCTGGCGCAAGGTACGTGCCCGTATGATCGGTGACGCTCACGAGCGTCAGATCGAGGCCAATCTCCCCCATCAACTGCCGTTTCCTCTCCAGAACCTCCACAACCCCGTGGCCAACTACGCCATAGCCCACCAGGGATATCCTTACCTCAGTCATGGCTCATCCGCCTCGATAGGCTCTATAACCAGCAGATCCTTCTGGACACACACCTGGCGAAGGATGGACATTGCCTTCTGGATCTCATCCTTTCCCGTGGCCCGGATCCTGAGATAGGCAGAAGAGGGCTCATCTATCCCCGGCATGGAGAGGGAGAGGTCGACGACCTCGGCAAAGCCAGTGGAGTCAATCTGATGGACGGTATCCCCAAGATCTCTGTCCAGCACATGGCCCACCAGCAGTACGGTGATCTCCTCCAGGAAGCGTTCCTCACCTGCGCGCACAACCATGATCCCATTGGCCTGAAGCTGCCCTTTTACCGTCTCCAACCTGGAACGATCCATCTCCAGGATCACGCGGACCGGTATGGTGCCCCGAGGGGTCTTCTTGTCCCGATGGTGTAGAACGCTGATGATGTTGCCCTTCTGCTCCCGGAGCGGCTCGAGGGCCATCAGGAGTTGCCCTGGCTTATCCTCCATCTCCAAGTCCATCGAAAGTCGCATATCAAGCATTCCTCGTTCTCTGCTGGTCCCAACCCATCCCCTTTAAGGACATAAACCTTGTGCAAGCATTCGACCGAGAATTTTATTTGGATGTAAGTAGCCATGGCGATCATATTAGGCACTTGGAGGGAACATGTCCAACCATGAGATCCGCTGGCCCGCCTTAGGACTTGCGGCTACAATCGTCCTGCTCGTCGCGTCGGCAGGGTCTACGGTATTCGTATGCAAGGAGGGATGCAGCTTTGCAAGCATCCAGGAAGCCATCGACTCTTCTATTGAAGGAGATACGATAGAGGTCCTTAACGGCACCTATTCCGAGAACCTCTACCTGAACAAGCGCCTGACCCTAAAGGGGGAGGCGGGAGAGATGCCGATGATATACGGCGGCGGTCGCGCAAGCGCCATTGTCATCTCCGCCGATGGGGCGGTTCTCGAGGGGTTCAATGTGACGGGCTCTGGCCATTGCGGCTGTGGAGACTCCGGGATAAAGATTCAGGCGAACAACTGTACCGTTCGAGGAAATATCATCCGCAACAATCGCTATGGGATATACGCCACCGGCAAGAACAATAGCATCTATGGAAACGACCTGATCGGAAACGTGGCAAACGCATACGACACCGGCGAGAACTTCTGGGACCTCGGTCCGGAGGGATCGTCCAGCTCGCCGTGGGATATGTGGTACGGCGGAAATTACTTCGGCGACTTCGACCAGGATGAGGAGGGCTGCAGGGACGAAGACGGCGATCGGATTTGCGACCGGCCCCATAACATCTCAGGCGGAGCCAATGCCGATCACCATCCGCTGGCAGGGCCGATCCTGGCCTGAAGTCCCGGGAGAATAGAAAGCCGACTTCTCTATCATCGAGAGCGATCGCCGCGGGCCGGGGATGGCCATCGGCTTGGGAGATCGGCTTGGCCGACTCCTGAGCTGCCACCCTCGATAATAGGGGCAATCAAAGGGGCCCCGTCACCGCCCGGAAGAGGATGTCCAGTATAAGGACTGCGAAGAGCACCGCCCTGTAGTTGGCCGACTGATAGAAGAGCAGGTCGCCGCGAGGAGCGGTAGGCTCTCTCGCGAACTGCCATGCCTGATAGACGAGCCATGACCCGGCAAGGGCTGCCCCTGCCATGTAGAGCCAGCCAAGGCCAGCCGTCGTCCCGAGGAGGAGCGAGAGGGCCAGGCCTGCCAACCATATGGCGAGGACTAGCTTCGATGTTACGGGGATGCCGTAGGTTGCGGGAAGCGTGGGAATCCCCTTTGCTCGGTCCCCGGCAACGTCGCGAGATGCGTCGCAGTTGGTAAACGCCCAGTCGGTGATGCAGATCATGGCGCTTAACACCAGGGCGGCTGGATGGAGGCCGATTCCGGCCTTGAGGATGCCTGCAGGAGAGATCGCAAGCCAGACCCCGAGGGGGACGAGGCCGAACGAGAGGCCCACGAGGATCCAGCTGAAGGGCGTATGTCTCTTTGCCCAGCGGGAGTAGATGGTGATCAGGATGGTTGCTGCGATTAAAACGACGAAGCTCTCGGGATTGAGGTAGAGGGCGCAAGTACAGGCCACGAGGAAGAGAAATAGGGAGTAAAGGCCTGCCTCTTTTGCGGTTACGCGAGATGATGGTAGCGGCCGGCCCGGCATCCCCACCCGGTCGACGTCGACGTCGCAGTAGTCGTTGTAGACGTAGGAGCTAGTTATCGCCGCATAGGCCCCAACCGTGGCTATAAGGAAGGAGAGGGCCTCCGGCAGGCCGCCTGTGACGGCATATGCCGAGAGGAGGGCTGCGGCTGCGGGAAGAGCCAGGTCCATTGGGGCAAGTGGTGGGCGAAGGAGCTCCAGATACGGCCTGCATCTCATAACCGCACATGGCATGGGGAATCACCCGAGAAGGCCAACGAATAGGTCCATGTTCTCCAGGGGGTGGACAAGCCAGTCGAGCGCTTCCGGCTTCTCCCTTATGAGCGGATACATCTCGCGGCCCCGGGAGAGACCAAGCATCTTCAGGGCAGCGCTCCCGGGAGGCGGAACCTCCCGCAGGGGCGCCGCAGGGGAGCGGGGGTTGGCAACGAATCCGTCCTCAGTGAGGAAATAGGCCCCTCCCCCGACTGCCCTGATGGGCTCGTAGATCGAGGAGAAGGATCTAGCGACGTAGTTTGCCATCTTGAGCCTCTTATTGGAGGCGTTTATGGTGATGTGGCCATAGCCTGGCGGAATTGCCGCCTTGTCCCCGGCTTTGGCCCGAATTGCCACGACGTCTGACTGGTCTTCCTTCTGAAGGAGGTAGACCGCCTCGCCCTCCAGGACCTCGTAGACCTCGGGATAAGTGATATCGGATCCCAAAACGGGGGGGTGGTAGTGGCCTGCCGTCTTTACGAACTCGACTCCAAGCATCCCTGGCGGGATGATGGTGATATCGTAGCGCAGATCCCTCTCGATGAGGCGCCCCTCGTCTGCGCGGCTCAGGTAGAGGTCCCTGTACATGTAGTAGAGGGGCCGGTTCTCGGCCTTTGCAAGCCACTCCTGGTCGTAGATCACTTCCCTCATATCGTAGAGCCAGCGGACATCCGGCTCCCTTGTCCTGCCCCCAAACGAAAGCTCCATGGATTACAGGTCGTCTCGAAGATACATAAAGGTGAAGGTCTGCGAGGGGAGATGTCGGATAGCTTGATAAGGGAGTTCGAAGCTTCTCGATTACTTGAAGCTAACCGACCGTTCAATCGAACTTATTGCCAACTATGATATAAAGCAATTCATGTAAAGCGGTGTATTAATCGTGCGATAGGCGACATATGCACGTGAATTAGATATTATATTAGCGTTCATTCGCGTTCATTCGTGGTTGAAATAAGAGTGGATAGGATGTTCACATCCCCCATCAAGCGAAGTAGGTTCGCCAGCCATGTCATCGGTGCCCCGCCGGCGGGATCCTCAAGACATTGTGCATATCCTCAAGCCTTCTTGCCAATCAGATAGAACCTTATGATGTTGATCGAGGCAGCCATCAGGAAGGAGTAAAGCGCCGCCCGTGCAAGCGGAGCGTAGCGGTCCGTCACCCATATGTCTACGATCTGATTGAGCGAGAGAAAGAGCCCCAACGTCGAGAGGGCAGCTACTGCTATAAGGATGAAGAAGATTGCTTTTCGAAAGATCCTGCCCATCTCCCCCTGGCCCTCAGCTGCTGAATCTCCCGGTTGCGGCGTTTGATCGACCTCATCCTCTTCCATATGCAAACCTCCGAAGAGCTGCGCCCAGGATCAGCCCAAAGAACCCCGCCAGGGCTCCAGGTCCCGGCATCCCCTTCACACCCTCGGCCCGCCCATACCCGGCCGGCGCCTCTTCGGCTGCGGCTGCAGTCTCCTCAACCGTAAACGCGCCTGCATCCACGCTTCGGGATACAATCCGTTCCTGATCCGAGAGACGGAGATCCTCCCTTAGCTGGACGAGGCCCTGCGCCGTCTTGACGAGGGTCGAGTTGGACCAGATCATGGCTTCGACCAAGTAGTTGTACCCCTCTGGAACGGTCAGGTTGGTCGAAGCGATGATCGTCTTCTCCGGCTGGATGGGCTCAAGCTTCATCCACCTCTTGTCGGCCAAAAGGCCAGCATCCCGCTCCCTCGCCTTGACCAGCACGTCGTAGGAGCTGGAAGGATCCGATGCCTCGTTTGTGAAGTAGATGTCCGTCTGGATAGCCACCCGTCCAACGCTTGCGTTTCTGACCAAAATGTCCATCTCAGCGACGGCTAAGCCGCTCTCCTTGACCTCGGGGAGCAAGGCCTCGAGATTTGAGATCCTCTTGTAGCTTCCCCCCATATCCCTCTCGCCCTCATAGGCATTGACCCGGATCTCATAGGAGCCCACCCTGGGAAGCGTGATGTTGTGTAAGATCTCGATCGTTCTCAACGCCCCTATCGATCCTATGGGAATGCGGACCTTCTCCAGGAGAAGATCGGTCCTCCTATCGTAGACCTTCAGCAGGAGGGAGGTGTTCTCGGTGGAGGCACTATCGTAGTTTCTGACGTAGATTGTGAGAATGAAGTCGACGTTGGAGCTTCGGACCTTCGAAGCGGTCATGTCGATTCCAGTTACGCTTAGCTGGGCCGTCTCCTCTGATGTCTTTATGCAGCCGCATAGGAGGAGGACGACGAGCGCCATCGCCAAGAGGATGAAGCGCTGGCGGTCCCTGGCCGCCCTCGCCCACAGCTTAGATATCATGATTGAATATGATGCATGATTCTATTTCATACTACATTAGGGGTTGTGGCCCCCCCAGGGGGCCGCCGGAAGACTGGCTGATCAGCAAATGGACTGGGGATTAGGGCCTGCAGTAGCTCTTGGAGCAGGGTACCTGGTTTCCTCCAATTGTGAAGAGCTCTGTAGCCACCTTTCGATAGTCCACGATCACGTCGACCTTCCACGTCCCCGGCATGAGCGATACCTCGTAGCCGCGGATCGCAAGATCGCTCCAGATGCATGAGCTCCAGTAGCCAGCAGGGCCGTCGGTTGGTGGAATCACGCCGAAGGAGCGCGAGTAGACGCGGCCGTTAGGAGAGTACCAGCGCCACTCGACCGAGTGCATCTTCAGGTCCCTCCAGATCTTCAACCAGGAGACGGCCTGGGTGTCGGAAGTTGTGAAGGTGTAGCTCCTCTGCAACGGCTCGCCGCAGGGGCCCACCTCCTTTGCCATGGTGTGCTCGCTTAGGGGAAAGAACAGGGGTGTGGCTTCAGCGGTGCCCGCGAGGAGCAGGGCAAGTACCGCGAGCGCTATTCCGGACTTCATAATTGGGTTCACCTCGGTGAGGGGACGACGACAAGGGAAGTTCCGCACATCCCCTTCATTGCTGATATGATATATTCACAGAGGTAGTATTTTAAATTAACTTTTGGAAGTATCCACGGACCGATCAGATTCTCAATGGGACGATACCCCGGCGCCGTGCAACCTCCGCCGGCAGATCGATCGCCGCTTCGATCGCGTCGATGATGTGGCCGTCTGCTGTAGCAACGATCATTCCGCAGAGCTTGAGCTCTCTGTCAACAGCCCTGCAGGTCCTCGCGGTGCCTTTGAGGCCGAGCCTATCGAGATGTCCTCGCATCTCGGCTGCAAGCTCACCGGATTTCGATATCTGCGAATCGAGGAGGATCTGAATATCAGAAGGACCGATATCGTTGAGGATATCAAATATCGCATCGATTGCAGGCCCCGTGACCGCAGATCGATGATAGTGGCGGGACGCCCCGCGGATATCGCGCAAGAGCCCGTCGTCGCAGAGGAAGACCTGGGCTCCCAGAAGGAGGCTTTCGGTCGTTATAAGCACGTTGTAGCCGTCGATGTAAAGCGTCCAGCCCTCGATTGCCCTGGCGGAAAGAAGCCTTCCCAGCCTTGCGGCTGCCGCCTTTCGGCCGACGACGACTCGGAGGAGGAGATGGCGCTCATCCTTGTCGAGGCGGTAATGGTCGGCTACGAAGCGCAGGGCGTAATCCTTCGGGTAAGATCGGTCTGCGAGGTAGCGGATGTCCTTTGCCGCGGCCTTGATCTTCGACCCTATATCGACTGGCTGCGATGTCATGAATAAATCGGGATTTCGAGGTTGGAGATCTGGCTTTCGAGGGCTGGAATCGGGGTTAATCGAAGACGGAGAATCATTATATCGATAGTAACGATCCGGACGGCTTGCGACGGCGGATCAAAGCGCCGTCCCTTCAGCACTTCAGCCTCTCTTGCGCCCTTGTCCTCACCTCTTCGTATAGATCCCTTCCGTGGGCGTCTATTGCAACGACCATCGGCCCCAGGTCATCTGCCTCCATCTCCCAGATCGACTCCGCCATCCCGAGATCAGAGAGGAACGATCCCTTCACCCGCAGCTGTCCTGAAGCGGATGCACCGCACCCCCCTGGGTATGCTAGGTAGACCGCCCTTCCCCTGAGGCAGTCGGCCGCGCCCGGAAGGCCGCCTTTGCCAATGATTGCCCGGACGCCGAGGTCGACGACCTGGCTTGCATACCTCGCCATCCGGCCGCTCGTGGTAGGTCCTGCCGAGATGACATCGCCTCCACTAAGCAAGGGGCCACAGTGGTAGATCACAGCCCCTTCGAGGGGGATTAGATCCCTCCAGCTGGAGAGCCGAGCATGCGCCTTGTCCCGGGCGGTGTAGATGGTGCCGGAAAGCCATACGATATCTCCAGCCCTAAGTAGGAGGACCTCTTCGGACGTGAGAGGGGTCCTCAGGCGATGCTCCATCCATCCTCCCCCACAATCGACGTGGCCATTCTGTGAGCCCAGCATTGCATGTTCACGGCAACGGGAAGGGAGGCGGTATGGCAGCACGCCCGCTCCACCTTCACTCCGAGGGCGGTCGTATCCCCTCCTAGGCCCATCGGCCCGATCCCAAGCGAGTTTATCCTCTCCAAGAGCTCCAGCTCCAGGGGGGATGAGCCCGGCATCCGGAGGAGCGCCCTCTTCGAGAGGGCTGCTGCGCCGTCGAACGTCCCCCCGAGGCCGACTCCCACGAAGAGGGGCGGACATGCGTTTCCCCCCCTCTCGGCAACCGCCCTTACGACAAACTCCAGGGGATCGTCTACAGGGTTGAGCATGGCAATTACGCTCATGTTCTCCGACCCCGCCCCCTTGGGAAGCGCGGTTATAGAGAGATCCCGGCCGTCTACGAGATCCACGATCAAGGCCGGCATGCCAGGGCCCGTGTTGTCGCCGGAGTTGATGCGGCTCAAGGGATCGACTGCGTTTGGACGAAGCGGCACCTCCAAGGTCGCCCTGCGGACGCCTTCAGCCAGGGCCTCCTCGAGCGAGAAGTCAAGATCCGCCTTGCGGCCGAGGAGGATATGGAAGACTGGAAGGCCTGTATCCTGGCAGAGGGGAAGCCCGCGGGAAGCGGCCGCTTGGATGTTCTCCAGGATCGCTTCGAGATTGGAGAGCGCAAGCGAATCGCCTTCGGCATCCCTTGCGCTCCTGATGAGGTCCTCTACCCAGGGGGGAAGCGTGGTCTCCGCTCGTCGAAGGGCAGAGACGCATGCCTCGACCACGTCCTCTCGCCTCATCTCCCATCCCCTCGAATCCTGATCGGCCTCGACTGGGGCGGAACTACGAGATCGGTCTCCTTGCCTAGCGCCCTCTCCATGGCGTCCTTATGCAGGTCGCCTGATGTGTGTATGCCCCCGGGCGTGCCCCTAACAGCCCTGCATGGATACTGCTGGCAGATGAGGCCAGCGAGGGCCGGGGCCTCTTCGACGGTGCGCCCAACAATCTCCCTTGCCATATGCCATGTGGACCCGCAGGGCGATCCCCTAATCACATCTACCTTCGAGATTTTGCCGTCCCTGGCCTCAACCTCGATCTCGGGGCGGCCGAGCTCTTTAGCGAAGGCGTCGATCACATCGATCCCGCAAGGCTCAAGCGTGCAGCAGATCTCGTCGACCTCGATTGGAATTCCACTCTCCTCTGCAACCCTCTGAAGCTCGACGATCGATCCTGCACGGGCGATCCCTCCCGGGACGATTGCGGCCTTGACGCCAGCCCTTCCGGCCCGGCGCAGGATCTCGGGCGTGAGATCCGGATGGAATACGTAGAGGATCAAAAGGTCGGAGCGGAAGACCGCTTGATCCAGATCGAGATCGTCGACGAACTCCTCCGGGTCCTCAATGAAATCGGGCAAAAACTCGGGAATGGCCACGGAGACTACATCGAAGTCGGTATGCTCCTTGATCGTCTCTATCAGCCGCTCGCCGTACTTGCCCCTCGTGACGACGCCTACTTGCATGCTGGAGGGATCGATATCAGGGATAATTATCCTTTTCGGAATGAAAACGACATCTGGCGTAAGTGGGTGGGAGATACACGAATAAAAGAGGTGAAGGGGGAGCATCGGCTACTCCCCAGGACAATGCCCTCAGGCCGTCAATAGATCCTCCAACCATCCTGCTCATGCGGATCCGGATCTGTCCAGGCCTTCGTGTAGTAGAATATCGAAAAGTCTTTCTGGATCGATCCATAGGCCATAGTAACGCCGTCGTTGGCTATAGCCCTGATGATGTTAGGGCCATCAGCAACCGCCCTCTGATAGGCAAGCGTTGTCAGAGGAGTGGCTGTGGCGTAGGCGTAGAGGTTTTTGACCTCCCCATCGCTTACGAACGTCCACGCCGTGGATCCGGAATTGCAGCCATCCCCGCCAAACGCCTGATGCCATATCTCTACCGTTCCGCCTGCGGCAGAGAGGCTCGATGTAGTCTCTCTGACCGATCGACCGGCATCGCTTCCCATGTCCTGGACATGGCCGCTGAAAGCGATGTTTCCAGGGCCAATATTAGCTGTAACACCTGAATATACAGACGAGCGGACTCCGCCCCAAAGGTTGAGAGATATGCTATATGGATCTTGTTTTAAGCTTTGGGCCTGCAGGTCATTTACATTGACCTGGGCACCGGACTGGTCAGCAAATATAACGATATTTCCTATCCAGAGGTTGGCGGGATTGCCAGCATCGCCAGTAGATCTCACGTAAAGCCCTGCATTGTTCTCATAGTCCAGATATTTGCATGCATCTGCATTGTAGGTCACCTCCTGGCCAGTTGCCTGGACGTTCCTGTTTGTGATCCTCGCATTCTTGCCGGCTGGGCTGCCGCTTGAGACGATCGCCCCCTCAATCTCGAGCCCTGCCCCCTCTCCCAGGACCTCCAGAGTGGAATGGGCTGACGGGCCGTCGACAAGCTCTAAGAGTGGAGATGATTCGACTTTCGTCGTCGCACTTTGATAAAGCGAAAAATCCCCTCCATCGGCGGTGGCTCCGTAGTTGATCGTGGCCTGGGGATCGGGGATCGATCTCGCAAGTGCAAGCCCGTTGAAGCCGAACAGAGGATTCTGGCCCGGATATCCATAATCATATTCCATCCGCAGAGAGTTGGACAGCTCATCGTTCTCGCCATAGAGGGAATTTATATAGAAATACGCGTTTCCGGGGCTCGCCAAGCCTCCATCGATGTCGACCCGTTGCTGGACAAGATCATCGGCGGCAAGAATCGTTCCTGAGCCAGTCAGGCTCGCCCCTGTCTCGGTATCGCTTCCTGTAGTCTGCAAGTGTGTCGTCGAGGAGGTGCTCATCAATCCGTTAGTCGCTCCGCTGTAATGCCTGATCTCGCTTCCTGTGCCTGAATCGGTTGTCTCTACGGAGAGGTCGTCGATCGCGATTGCTGCATATGCATCGGAGGTCCCGCCGCCTCCGGTCAAGGCCCGATAGGATCCCTGGACGGCTCCATCATAGACCTCTAGCTCGTCGGAGGCGTACAATATGTCTGAAGAGCATCCGGGAGTTACGGCCTCCAGCATCTGGTAGAACCTCGCCTGCTCTCCATTCTGCGGGAGGGGAGGGATTGATGCCAATGAACTTTGGACTTCAGGCTCAGGGGCTGTGTTATATGTGATTTCGACCAGCTTCCCATTCCAGTTTTTGTCAAAGGCGATATGAAACCTTGCATCCTGGAAAAAGTCTCCAGCGTTATCTAATTTCATTATTTGTTGAATCTTAGAAGATTCATCCCCATATGTGCTGTGAGCATTGAGGAAGTTATCTATTTTTTCCGCACGTGCCTTTACGTCTTCATGAATCTTGAGAATAGACCGCAAAAAATTTACTTTCTTTTTCACGTCAACCGGAGCGTTGCAGAAAAGAGCGAAATAACCTGGATTACCCAACATCAATACCTGTTCATAGGTCAAATATTCATCCTTAAGAACTGGTTCATCATCCTCTTCTCCCTCGTATAGGGCAGAAGCTTGCTGAGTAATGTCCCCTGCAGTCAATATATACTCCACCGATCCCTCTGGGGCCTGGGCTTGCAGGTCGGTCTCAGTACTTACCCCTGTGCTATAACCCTTGGCGAGCCCATCGTAGGTCAGGGCCCCTCCATCTACAAGGACGTGGGACGTTGAAAACACTGCTAGATCCTCGTCCTGGGCGGCAAGATCCTGGGCGATCGTGCCCTCTCCTTCCGTATGCACCTGCACCGTCCGATCCGTTCCCCTATCGAGCGCATATCCGCTCAGAAGAAGGTCTCCGGAAGCGAGGTTTGTATAGGACCTGGCATACGTCCCGGTATCGATGGTCTCGAAGTTCCATGTCACATCCCCTGCGCGGATCCAGCTATTGATGCTGCCGCTGCCATCGATCGAGGGAATATCGGCCCAGGCCCTCGTGGCATCGACTCCAACGCTTGCAGATAGCGCCGCCTGGCCGCTTGCAAGATCCGTCAGAAATCCGGTCGAGTAGCCCAAGCTGTTTGCAAAAGAGCCCATCTGCAACCTGGCTTCGCCCTCAGGGACCGAGATCTCGACAGATGTCAGGGATGTGGCCGCTCGATCGGGCCGGGCAGTGGAGCTTGCCTTGTAGTTATCTGCAGATCCACCCTCCAAGGTCAATCTCTGGGATGCCGTATAGAGATCGGGAACCTCGGATGTCACTGTCTCGGAGCATGTGAAAAGCTCGGTTGTTATAAAGGGAATTGTATCGATATGATCCACAGATTGAGATACCGTTGCACAATCTACCGTGGCCCTGGCAGTTCCTATATAGCCCTGCACTGTGCCTCCATTTCTCAGGTTTCCAGTTGCCCTGCAGCCCCTGTAGTTGGTGGCCTGGATCGTAGCGTCGATATCGTCGGCATTGATCGAGGTCAGGCTCTGGCGGGCCTGGACGTAGGCGCTTGGCCCAACCTCCCCCTCGCCAGGATACATGACGTATCTGTAGATGCTGTCCTCTGCATTCGATACGTCGACCTCGATCATGGCGTAGAGGCCGTTTGCGGCATCGTTTACCGAGTGCCTCTCGTGAAGGTCGCCTGCTGCCTGAAGCGTCCGGGAAAGCCCCAACCCCCCGGAGAAGGCGGCGATTGCGCCATCCGAGATCCGGTCCTCGATATCGGCGCCGAATACCGTCGAGAAGCCCACGGTTGCCTCGCCATCGCTTGCTGAGAAGCTGGAGGAGATCTCTCCAATCGCCCCGCCTACCAGGAGCATGGAGAGAATTATGGCTGAAAAAAGATAATATTTGATCATATCACAATCATCTCGTATTGTTTTATACTATTTGATGCTGCAAAGGAGACGTTACCGAACAATAGTCATATCCATTCTATTTAAACATTATTGCGACTTAACACTAGATCGAAAGTACCTAATGATGCGTTGAGGATGTTAGCTCCCCCCTGAATGCGTTATCTATTAGAATAGATATTATCGATATATATCAGCGCTTACATCGACTGCCTCGATCCCCTGACAGAGAAGCTCTGGAAAGAATAATCTAGTAGCTGGGCGAAATGGGCCTGCATGATCCCGGCATTCATGGTAGCCGGCACCCATAGCGGTGTAGGAAAGACGATCGTAACCCTCGGCCTCATGGCGGCCTTGCGAGCCCGAGGCCTCGATGTCCAGCCCTTCAAGGTCGGGCCCGACTTCATCGATCCCACCCACCACTCGATCATCTGCGGCCGGCCTTCACGAAACCTGGACACCTTCATGATGGGCGTCGATGGCGTCAGCCGGTCGTTCGCCCGCGCTGCAAAGGGCGCGGACGTAGGCGTCGTTGAAGGGGTGATGGGGCTCTTCGACGGCATGGACGGAGGCGACGTCGCAAGCTCAGCTCACGTCGCAAAGGCGCTCGGGCTCGATGTGATACTCGTCGTAAACGTTCACGGCATGTCCAGGAGCGCAGGGGCAGTTGTCCAGGGCTTTGCAGGCTTCGATCCCGCTCTCCGCCTTGCTGGCGTCATCCTAAACCAGGTGGGAAGCCCCCGCCACCTGGAGATGCTCCGCCAGGCGATAGACATCCCGATTCTAGGGGCGATTCCCCGCCGAAAGGAGATGAGCCTCTCTAGCAGGCATCTGGGCCTCGAGATGGGCTATGAGAGCAATCATGATATCGCAGCGCTCGCCTCCCTCCTGGAGGAGCACGCCGACATCGACCGCATCCTGGAGATGAAGGCCCCCTTGCCCAGACCTACGACAGAAGCGAGCGCAGCTGCAGAGGCTGGTGCTCGCGCGCCGGCAAGAATCGCCGTTGCAAAGGACGAGGCCTTCTGCTTCTACTACCAGGACAACCTCGACATGCTCTCAAGATGCGGGGCAGAGCTTGTCCCATTCAGCCCGCTGAGGGACGACCTCCCGAACGTCGACGGCCTCTACCTCGGCGGCGGATACCCGGAGCTCTACGCCCGGGAGCTTTCAATCGCCCCTGCCCGCCACCAGGTCAGGAGGGCTGCGGAGGATGGCATGCCCATCTATGGCGAGTGCGGCGGGATGATCTACCTAGGCGAAGAGCTCGTCCTCGATGATGGAAGCTTCCCGATGGCAGGGGTTCTCCCGGTCCAGGTGACGATGACAAAGAAGCTACAAGGCTTAGGCTACGTCGAGGCCGAGGTTGCTGGCGAGAATCCATTGGTTATAAAAGGATCCACCCTTCGGGGGCACGAGTTCCATTACTCGTTGGCTGAAGCTGGCAGGGACGCCCGCTATGCCTACTCCCTCAGGCGTGGAAAGGGGATTGCCGACGCCAGAGACGGCCTCGTCGAGCACGAGACCCTTGGAAGCTACCTGCACGCCCATTTCAGCTCATTCTCCCCAAGGCACTTCGTCGAGAGGGCAATTGCCTACTCCAGGAGGTGATCTGAGGTGGCGGACCTGCAGCTAGACGGCCCTCTTGCGCTTGCGTTCGCTGCAGCATTGATCCTCGGTGCAGCCATTGGGTCGATCTTCTGCTACCTGGCGGTAAAGGACAGGATGCGGCGCGAGTACAAGCTGCTTCTTCGGGAGTGGAGGATGCAAGAGGAGAAGAGGATCAGGTCCCAGGCGCTGAATCGAAGCCGGGCTGTTCTCAAGGGCAAGATCGGCGAGCAGATGGCCCCCCTGCTGCCCGAGTTCAGGTACAACCCGGCCGACGCCCGCTTCATTGGAAGCCCTGTGGACTACGTGATCTTCGACGGCTACTCAGAGGCTCTCCAGGGGCAGGGACGGATAGAGAGGATCGTCCTTCTCGACGTCAAGACGGGCCGCGCAAAGCTCAGCCCCGTCGAGAGGAAGGTGGAAGAGGCCGTGGCCTCGGGGCGAGTGGCGTGGGAGACGCTGGAGCTTGGGTAAAGGGGGGTCATCCCCAGCCAGTGGGTATAAAAATTCATGAAGTAATCGGTCGTGATTCTGAAATAGGTTGAAGTTTCCATAATCCGTCTGCAGCTTGCGATCTCATAAAAAGTCATTACGAGGGATTCTCTGGGAGAATCAATATCCATTGATGCCACATTCCAAGGCAGACCCAAATTCCAACCCATAACGAATTCATGACCATCCTCCGGGCGGTCCCTCTAATCCAGCCATTTGCGAGAAGGGACCGCAAAGCCTTTAACAGCATCGAACGTTCTATTTTAGGATTCTATGAGAGAGATCTTGGAGATCCTATCGGAGAACGCCAGGGCAACTCCAACGGAGATCGCAGCTCTCCTCGGCCGAGAGGTCGAGGATGTGGCAAGGGAGATCCGAGAGATGGAGGATTCAGGGGTCATCAGGAAGTACATCACCCTGGTGGACTGGGAGAAGGCGGATAGATCATATGTCTATGCGGTCATCGAGCTGAAGGTGGCCTTGCAGCGGAACACCGGATACGACGCTGTGGCCGAGAGGATAGCCAGGTTCTCCGATGTCGAGTCGGTGAGGCTGATCTCCGGAGATCACGACATATCGGCCACGGTTCGGGGGCGCTCCATGAAAGAGGTGGCGTTCTTCGTTGCTGAGAAGATCGCGACCCTCGAAGGGGTACAATCAACTTGCACCCACTTCATATTGAAGAGCTACAAGGAGCACGGAGTGATCTTGACGGAGAAGCCCAAGCCCAAGCGGCTGGTGGTGACCGCATGAAGATGCGGATGAAGGAGATCTCGGCGCTTCGACCGGAGGCAAAGGTCGCAAGAAAGGTAAGGGCCATGCCACCCTCCGGCATCAGGAAGTTCTTCGATATGGTGAACGAGATGGACGAGGCAATCTCCCTAGGTGTGGGCGAGCCCGACTTCGTCACCCCTTGGCACATCCGCGAGGCCTGCATATACTCCCTTGAAGAGGGGTACACCTCCTATACGTCCAACAAGGGCATGCCCGATCTGAGGGAGACGATCGCGGATCACGCCAAGGGCTGGCTGGGCCTGGATTACGACTCTGAGGAGGAGATCCTCGTGACGACCGGGGTGAGCGAGGCTGTGGACCTGGCATTCCGGGCCATTTTGGATCCCGGAGACGAGGTTGTAGTTCCAGAGCCCTGCTATGTGGCCTACGTCCCCGACATAATGATGGCAGGCGGCGTGGCAAGTACGGTCTCAACCGACTCCTCCAACCAGTTTAAGCTCACGCCAGAGGCCATAGAGTGCGCAATCACAGATAGGACGAAGGCCCTCCTGCTCAGCTACCCGAACAACCCGACCGGCGCCATAATGACGAGGGGCGATCTGGAGGAGATCGCCGACGTGGTGGTGGAAAACGACCTGCTCGTCGTCTCCGATGAGGTCTACGACAAGCTGACCTACTCGGAAAAGCATACCAGCCTCGCCCAACTCGATGGAATGCAAGAGAGGGTGATCGTGCTAAACGGCCTCTCCAAGTCGCATGCCATGACGGGATGGAGGATCGGCTATGTGCTCGGAGACCCGGCGCTTGTCGCGGCGATGACGAAGATCCATCAATATACGATGCTCTGCGCCCCAACTATGGCACAGATGGCGGCAGTTGAGGCCTTGAGTAGGGGAGATGAGGAGATGCTCAAGATGAGGCACGAGTACGACCTGCGTCGCAGGCTCTTCGTCTCCGGGCTCAATCGCATCGGCCTCACATGCTTCGAGCCGAAGGGGGCTTTCTATGCATTTCCCTCAGTAGAGGGAACGGGGATGACCTCAGCCGAGTTCTCCGAGATGCTGCTCAATGAGCAGAAGGTGGCAGTCGTTCCCGGAGATGTCTTCGGCCCAAGCGGCGAGGGCTTCCTGCGCTGCTCCTACGCAACCTCCCGGGAGGAGCTGATCGAGGCGTTGGACCGCATGGAGACATTTTTGTCCAAGCGAGGCCTCTAGGCTCGAGGGCCAAACAGGGCGTAGATGCTCAGATCATACCTCATTCGGGCTGGCAGCACCGACAAGGTGCTGAGGCCCTTCTCCCGCTTAGGCCTCTCCCCCAACTGCTGGACCGTCCTCGCCCTGGCATTCGCGTTCATTGGGGCAGCAGCGTTAGCTGCACATCAGCTTGCACAAGGTCTTGTGCTGTTCCTCCTATCCGGATTCCTCGATATGGTCGACGGGGCCGTTGCCCGCGAGCGCAACCTCAGCAGCGCCCGCGGAGCTTTTCTGGATGGAGTCCTGGACCGCTATGTGGAGCTTCTCCTCTTCCTGGGGCTGATGGCCTATCTTGGGGAGGGTGCATCCTATCTCTCGATTAGCGCGGTGTACTGGATCCTCCTTCTGACATTCGGGGCGCTGATGACGAGCTTCGTTAGAGCCTATGCCGACCACCGTGGCCTGGTCAAAGATCCGGAGGAGCTTCGCCGGATGGGCGGCCTCCTGGAGAGGGCGGAGCGTCTCTTGCTTCTATACATCGGAATGGCCCTCGGGCTCTTTCGCCCCGATTGGCTGCTCGTGATGATCGCCCTTACAGCCCTCCTCTCAAACGCAACCACCCTTCAGCGAATGGCATATGCCCTGTCTAAGGGATAGGCCCATGGGCAGCATTCAAGGGAGTTATTAGTATATATTATGTATTTTGATTATTTAATTAATATATTTAATTAGATAAAGCGCCTGTGTCTGCAAAAGTGGAAGGATATGATTTCGCCCTAAAACATAATGTTGATCGTGATTCTGAAATAGGTTGGAGTTTCTATAACCCGCCTACAGCTCGCAGCCTCATGAAAGATCATCATGAGGAATTCTCGGGGACAATCGATATTCGGCCATGGGTGCGGGCAATTGAAAGGAATCGCAAGAATCAGTAGCCTGCTGTCAATTTTCGCCAAAATCCTCGCAAGGTCAATCGCTAGCGTTTTTCAGTAACTCACACACACGACCCGATATTCGATGATTCCGTATTCCAAAACGGACACAAATTCCAATCCATAACGGATTCACGACCGATGTATATCGGTCCTAGGCACGCAGGCCTAAAGCAGAGGTGAAGGAAAGTATATATATAACATTGTAATAATGATTACTACATTAGTCTAAATAATAGGAGTGAGTAGCAATGAAGGAAAAAGCAAGGGATAGGGGCACCTGGGTAATCCTATCGATCTTGATCTTCTCCCTCGGAGGAGCATCAGCTACAATAAATCAGCAGATAGCCGATGCCGCCCCCGGCTCTACCGTCTACATCAACCCCGGCACATACGAAGAGAACGTGGTCGTTGACAAGCCAATCACATTGGTGGGGAGGAACAATCCCATTGTCACCGCACCGATCGGCGATGTCTTCAGCGTGACGAGCTCAGATGTGGTCATCACAGGCTTCTCGATCACCGGGACTGATGGAAGCGGCATCCGGGTGGCAAATACAAGCCCAAGCACCTGGAAGTTCCTCTACAACAACATATTCTCCAATGGCGTGGGGGTCACCGACCTCAGCACATCCACCGCAGATGCCAAGTATTGCTACTGGGGCGATGGAGGGACGAGCGGCTTCAAGGGAGCGCCATCGCCCCTTGCCCCCAACAACGGCATCCTCGGATCCGTGGCCTTCGCGCCATGGCTTACGGCGCCGGTGATCAATGGCCATATCGGACTCGTTAACGGCTTTCCCTACCAGTTCGATAATCCCGATGCCAGGGTGAAGGTCGATATCCACGGAAGCAGCGAAACCTCGGGAATGATAGGATCGGCCGCATATCTAGGCGCCCCATTCGACTCGGCCGGCTTGCCGGCCAGAGCTTGCAGATACGTGGATGCATTCGTAGCAGGATACGAGGATGGCACGGCAAGGGTGACGGTCTCCTACTACGACTCGGAGATAAGCCAGGTCGTCGAGAGTTCTCTCAAGCTCTACCTATGGAACGGACTCGACTGGGTGGAGGCGCAAGACGTCGTCAGGAACCTGCCGTTGAACACGGTCTCGGGAAGCTTCCCAGTCTCTTACCTCACGGGATCCCCAATCGCTCTCGCGGGCCAGGACTATGGCGTGACGATCCTGCCAGAGGAGAATCCGTCCCAGCCCATATCCTCCAAGCCCTCCTTCTCGACGTTCAAGATAGAATCATCTGCGCCGATCCTCGGAGTCTACTACCAGATCGACGGTATCGATCCAGCGAAGTGGAAGGCAATACAGGAGAACATCAACGCCAAGACATGGTACTGGCCATCGTGGAGCATGACCGACGAGGATTGGGCCGCGCTTGGACAGGGAACGCACACCTTATACTTCTGCGCCACAAGGTCGGGGCAATCTCCATTCGGAGACAGCGGCGAAGTGAGATGGCAGTTCTTCAAGGCGACCGATGTAAGCGTGATCAGGCTGATCTCGCCCAACGGAGGAGAGACCTTGAACCGGCAACCTTTCGCCATAACCTGGGAGATGCCCGCACACGAGAACGTCTACGGCGTCTTCCTGACATACTCGAGGGACGGCGGTGCCACCTATCCATATGAGGTCGCAAACCTGCTGGGCCCAGAGACCAGCTACGCCTGGCGCTCTCCCAACATCAAGTCCAATCAGGCACGGATCAAGGTGGCCGTGGTCTATTACGATGGGACTACTTACTCCGATACCAGCGATGCCAACTTCGAGATCGTCAAAGGGTATTCGTTCACCTCCTGGAGACCTGGAAGCGGATTCTCCTCCTTCCGAGCTTGGCTTAAGCCCCCCTACTCCTTCAAGGCCGGATAAGGTCCTCCGGCCAACTTTTTCTCCACCGATTCGATTCCGAGATGCGAGCGGTACTCGCGGACATCTTGCGAGATACACGCAATCGTAAGGCAAACCTATAAATTTTTAGACGGCGAGGTCTGTGGCAAGGTTCGACCATTCTGACAGAAACTCAACACTGGTTCTCACATCGGGAGAGGTTGTGGATAGTCGAGAATGGCAGGTTCAGATGGACCGACGCGAAGTTGGTCTGGGACTGGGACGGCTGCAACTTTAGCCTAGCGCGACTAGCCAAAAATGGGCTTTGCGCGGTCGTCAGGAGCAGTGCTAGCAAGGTCAGCCATTTCATGGGAGGAAGGGCGGTTGACCTGAGGTATATGATCGGCTTCAATGTCCGAGAGGTAACCCCACCCCAAGCAGAGCTATACTCTGCCTGGACTAATCCCCACCAGTCCAAGGAGCAGTCGGGTCTTATGGAGATGTTCTTTCTCAAGCGGGATGGCGACCGCTGGATTTGGCAGTGGGCCGAGGGCGAGATAGAAGACTCTGAGGTATATCGAACATACAGGAGAATAATCCAGGAGATTGAGAGGCCCCCCCCTTGCGACCGATGAATCGTTCGAGGCCCCGGATCTCGACCACAATGAGAAAGGAAAGATCATCCCCGTGATCTACCAGCCTGCGGTCGATGCTTTGTACAATTTTCTTCGGGAGGGCCACAGTGCCCCATCCACTGGCGGCGGGATCGAGGTGATATTAATATTCAATAACGAGGATCTTCGTCGCCACTCAATGGGCAGTGTGCTCAACCCAATCTACGAGGCATTCCGATGGCTCCGATACGGAAGGGTCTTGGACGTGGAAACCTTCCGAATCTACATAGACCGCGGAGGTGAGTTCATATTTGAGGAGATCTGCAGCAACGGCCATGGCCTCTACGAAGACGATATCCACGGTGATCCGCCTATCGCGCCTCGAAGAGTTATCAAGCACTTCTTCGCCAATGCCATGCATCCCGTGGTATTTGTCAACACATCCAACCACGCAATGGCGGAATATGACTCTAACCATTGCCTATGGAAGTGGGAGTACATTCCCGGAACCATGGGCTGTCCAGTAAAGCTGGGGCAAAAGAGCCGAGAGGAGATCGAGAGGTCATTTCGACCCTTGTTTAGGTTCTGGTGAGGCCATTAGGCAAATCCTATCGTCGGTAGAATGCATCCCTTATCTGCCAAACTATTGGAGTGATCGTCTATCCGCCCTTGAATAAAGACAGGGAATGAAAAGATGCTAAATATGAGAAGAGTTGGGACCTCCCGTTCCGGAGGCCTCTCTTATGAACGATCGCGCTCAAGCAATAGCCGGGGGCATATCCGCTGGTACATCGACCGGCGGCATGGCCACTGGGATCTTCGTTGCTGTAAAGTCCTGGACAGCGTTCTCAGCTAGGTCTACGACGGCAGGCTCGATGGTCTCCCAACCCTCTGCAGTCTCGACTGAGACGATGTACTGGCCAGCCATCAGGTCGGCGAAGGAGTAGGAACCATCCTCGGCGGTCTCAACCGAGTTGATGATCGTGCCTGCGGGCTGCTCCAGGTTGATGGTGAGGGCTGCAATCCCAGTTCCTGTCTCGGCGTCGACTACCATCCCGGAGATCGTGTAAGCCTCGGCAGCAGCCTCGTCAGCGGCAGCCTGTGCAGCAGCGGCCTCATCAGCGGCAGCCTGTGCAGCAGCGGCCTCATCAGCGGCAGCCTGTGCAGCA
>JAFGMR010000082.1 GCA_016927425.1 Methanotrichaceae archaeon
AGGGAACACGACCGCACTCACCGATCCCTCGGGTCAGTACATCTTCGAGAACCTTGGACCGGGCAAGTACAAAGTCCGCGAGAAGGCGTTGCCGGAATGGAACCAGAGCACGACTCCGACCGAGTATGAGATCAACGTCACGGGCAACGTAACAGGGATCAACTTCGGGAATCGCGGAATTTTCACGTTGACGGGATCGAAGTTCTACGATCTCAACGCTAACGGAGTAAGGGATCCGGGAGAGCCCGGCATCGAGAACTGGTCGATCGAGCTCGATATCCTAGATCCGGCCGGCGTGAACTCGACGGGGAACACGACCGTAGTCACCGATGCCTCGGGTCAGTATATCTTCGAGAACCTTGGACCGGGCAAGTACAAGGTCCGTGAGAATGCAGTTCCAGAATGGAACCAGAGCACGACTCCGACCGAGTACGATGTAACGGTCCTAGGCAACGTAACAGGGGTCGACTTCGGGAATCGCGGAATCTTCACGTTGACGGGATCGAAGTATTACGACCTCAACGCTAACGGCGTCCGGGATCCGGGAGAGCCCGGCATCGAGAACTGGTCGATCGAGCTCGATATCCTAGATCTTGCGGGTACGACTTCGACAGGGAACACGACCGCACTTACCGATCCCTCGGGCCAGTACGTCTTTGAAAACCTCGGTCCCGGCAAATACAAGGTCCGTGAGAATGCAGTTCCAGAATGGAACCAGAGCACGACTCCGACCGAGTACGATGTAACGGTCGCAGGTAATGTCACGGGGATAGACTTCGGAAACCGTGGCTTCTTCAATATATCAGGCTCGAAGTTCTACGATCTCAGCGCTAACGGCGTCCGTGATCTGGGAGAGCCGGGTATCGAGAACTGGTCGATCGAGCTCGATATCCTAGATCCGGCCGGCGTAAACTCGACAGGGAACACGACGGCATTCACCGATCCCTCGGGTCATTACATCTTCGAGAATCTGGGACCCGGAGAATACAAGGTCCGCGAGATGGCGGTGCCGGAATGGAACCAGAGCACGACTCCGACCGAGTATGAGATCAACGTCACGGGCAACGTAACAGGGATCGACTTCGGGAATCGCGGAATCTTCACGTTGACGGGATCGAAGTTCTACGATCTCAACGCTAACGGCATCCTGGATCCAGGAGAGCCCGGCATCGAGAACTGGTCGATAATTCTCGACATCCTCGATCCATCAGGGATGATCACCACAGGCAACACGACTTCGCAAACCGATCCCTCGGGCCTATACGCCTTCGAGAACCTCGGCCCAGGCCAGTACATTGTGCGAGAGGATGAGCGCCCAGGCTGGGTTCGAAATGAATCGATATATCGGTTGAACCTAACGGGGAACGTTTCTGGCCTAGACTTCGCCAACCGGGGCCTTCTTCATATATCCGGAACCAAGTTCTACGACCTGGATGCCGATGGCGTGAGAGGGCCGAATGAGCCTGGAATTCCCGACTGGAACATCATATTATTGATCTACGACATCGGCAATACCTCGGTCATAGGTACATTGCAGGTTTCAACAGACCATAATGGCGACTACATATTTACCAACCTAGCCCCCTGGCACTATGGCGTCAAGGAGGAGTCTGTTGCAGGCTGGGAAGAGACGACGATCGGCTACGAGATCGACTTGGTGGATAACGTATCAGGACTTAACCTAGGGAATAGGGGTCATCTATCGATCAATGGGACGAAGTTTTACGACCTTAATGCCAGCGGCAGCAGAGATGCTCAAGAGCCGGGAATGCCCGGGTGGACGATATATCTGGATATATACTCCAACCACGTCGACCTTATAGGCACCCATAACACAACCACGGATGTCAATGGGTCATATGCCATCCACAACCTTGCTCCTGGAAGATACGTCGTGCGAGAAGAGGTCCTGGGAGGATGGAGGCAGACCTATCCAGCGAGCAGGAATCATACGCTTCAGCTTACAAATGAGAGCTCGCAGGGAGTCGACTTTGGAAATTGCGGCAACCTCACCGTCATTGGGACGAAGTTCTACGACCTGGGGAATAATGGATCCAGGGAGGAGGACGATCCAGGAATACCCAACTGGACGATCTATCTAGATATATTTTATAAAGATGATATGGGGAATGTGAAGTATCTTGCGACCTATCCGGTTAAGACCACAGGCAATGGCAGCTACTGCTTCTACAACCTGGCACCGGGGCACTATCTGATCAAGGAGAATGACTCGGCGAACCTCAAGCTTTCCACCAAGGAGATCGTAATCGACCTCAATGAGAGCCGCTCCGGCATTGACATAGGGAATCGGGGCAACCTATCGGTATCCGGAATAAAATACCACGATATAAACGGAAATGGCACCAAGGATCCTGATGAGATTGGGATAAGCGGCTGGAAGATCGTCATGGATATCTATGATCCGCAAGGTTCCGACATCATCGGTACCCATAATGTCACAACAGATGCGAACGGCACCTACTCCGTCGATGGCCTGGGCAGAGGAAAGTTCGTTCTCTGGGAGGAGATCCGGTCTGGGTGGATCAAGACCGAGCCGGTCGACGAGAACTATACCATCATACTGAACGATACCAACAGGACCGGGATGAACTTCGGGAACTGGGGGACCTCGAAGATAAGCGGCCTGGCATGGAAGGATATCTCCATCGACGGAATCCTCGATGAAGGAGAGCCTGTATTCCCCGAAGTAGCGGTCGCCCTATTCACCTCGGACGGGAGATATCTGGCTCACACCTTTACAGGGCCGGATGGCAGCTACAGCTTCACCGGACTGATCCCAGGGATATACTACCTAACGTTCTCCGCCCCCGAGGGCTACAGCTTCAGCCCTAAGGACCAGGGCAATAATGATAGCAAGGATAGCGATGTCGATCCCAGCACCGAACGGACGGATGATATTTCCATCCTTCCCGATCAGATCGAGGAGAACTGGAACGCCGGTCTCTGGAAACCTCAACTGGAGGTAAACGCCGTCCTCTTCACATGCGAATGCCTGCCGTTGGAGATCATCGCGAGGGTCATCGACAGGACTGATGTGGCCTCGGTCATACTCCACTACGGGCAAGGCACGCTCGAGATGACGAGGGTTCCCGGGCCCGATATGGTCTGGACTGGGGAGCTTCCCGGATACAGGGCTGGAACGCTGATCAACATGTATGTCGAGGCCTTGGATGCTCATGGAAACACCGTGGCCATATCTGGGGAGTTTGGGCTTATCAATAAGAACTGCCTGCCTCATCAAGGGTGCCTCGATATGCGAATCTCGCACCTCTCTTGCCAGAATGAGGCAGTCCAGGTGACGGTTGAATCGGCTGGGCTCGACAACATCTCGTCGGTCATCCTGAATTACGGCGATCGGCAGATGGAGATGACGAAGGATCCCACCCTCAGCAACGTCTGGACTGCAAGCGTTCCTGGCGAGGTGGCCGGGACGACCATGAAGCTCTCTTCCCAGGCCAGGGGCGCTCTTGGAGAGGTCTTGGCCACATCGGCCCAGATCAGCATCTCTTGGATCCAGTGCATACATCCGATCAGGGAACTGAGGCTGGATGCATTCTCCCGGGTATGCGCCATGCACCCGGTAAATATCGAGGCCCAGACACTTGGCATGCCAGAGGCAGTCTCTGTCATGGTCTACGCGGGAGACGATCGATTTTCGATGTCCCGGATGCCTGGATCGAACGATAGATGGGTGGTTACCCTCCCTGGCCAGGTGGCGGGAACTTCCATGAGCATATTCGCCCGGGCCATGGATGGTATGGGGAGGATCATTGCGAACTCCACTACATTTGATATGGAGTGGCGGAACTGCGCCACGAATCCCTTGGACAATATAACCGTTAGAGGGAGCAAGTTCGATGACCTCAATGGAGACGGCATATGGAGCAAGGGCGAGCCGGGAATCGAGGGATGGATGATCCACCTGGCTTTAGAGGGCGAGAGCCCTGAATCCGCCATAACAAAGGCCGATGGATCATACGAGATCATAATCCCCAATCCCAAGGTGGGGAAGTACACCCTCTGGGAGGAGGACAGGGTGGGGTGGCAGAGGACGTTACCCACGAACGGAAGCTATCAGTTCGATTTCATCTGCGAGGAGGTTATCAAGGATGAAATGAACTTCGGGAACCACCATTACTTCTCCCCTGAGATCTCCGTGGATAAGGTGGCCGATCCCCCCGAGGCATCACCTGGAGAGCAGGTGGACTTCCACATCAACGTGGCAAATTCAGGCAACGTCCGCTTGAGCCTGGTCAGATTGATCGACCTCCTCCCCCAAGGCCTGACATATATCTCTGACGACGGCAACGGGACGGTCGATGGCCAAACCGTCACCTGGGAGCTTGGGGAGATAGAGGTGGGATCCTCTTGGAGCATCCTATTGAAGTGCCGCCTGGATAAGGGGACAAGGGGAGAGCTAGTCGACGTGGCAGAGGCAAGTGGCGTCTCCCCAGATGGCGAGAGGGTGAGCGACCGATCCGAGGCCACGGTGAGGGTGCTCCACCCCGAGATCAATGTGGAGAAGCAGTACGAGCAGTTTTGCTTCTCGACGAGAGTGCGGGGAGAGGGGACTAGTGAAGTCAGCACCTCGGTCGTCGATAAGAAGATTGCCCTGGATTACCACGTCAGCATGGTCGGCGACGGCCGGATCGAGATGGAGACGGATCAGCTCATGTCGGAGGAGTCCGATCGGCTGGGGAGGAACATATCGCTATTGAACGATACATCCGAGTCCAAGGCCAACTTCATCGAGAGCTCCAGGCTCGCTTATGATGGGGCGGTTCCTCTTGTAGGCGAGAGGTCCATAACATCTCGTGAGTTCGACGGAGGAATGGGGGCTGGGCTAGATGAGAGCTTCTCCGCGAGCAGGGTCGAGAGGAACCAGACTATCTTCATGGGCTTCGATGATAATGCCACCGCGCAGCAGGTCATCGGGATGGAGACCGCTGCGAGCTTCAATGGGACTTGGGAGTCGGAATCGAGATGGCATAAGATGCTAGTCAAGGATATGCGATCACGGCAACGGCTGTCCGGCGATTTCGAGGCTGAGCGGGCGGTCAAGATCCATGAGAATCCGGTCAGGGAGCCACAGGTTGCACAATGCGAGGGGGTCGATTGCTGAAAGCTGGAGGGATCCCCCTCTCCAGATCTATCCATTCAGATGCCCAATTGGCGAAAAGAATTTAAATAAGTAATCACCTATACCAACATTAGAATTAGGATTTGTCTCGGATCTGGGCTATACATGGGATGGAATAACGGGCAATAAATATAAATATTGTATCATTGTAGATAATTATTGGGGCGGAGAAATGGTTGGTTATTGTCATGCGAGATGGATCATTGGATCTGTTCTGGTACTCTGGGCAGCCTTGAGCATCGTCGCGGCCAATCCAGAGATCGTCGTCGAGATACCCACCCTGCATGCAGGGGACTTCGCCAACTTCACAATTAATATCACAAATGGCGGCGAGACCAGGCTGGATGATGTGACGGTTTTGGATACCCTCCCAATGGGAATGCGATTCATATCGGACGATCGAGGGGGATTGGTGGAGGGCCAGACGATCACTTGGAGGCTGGGCAGCCTCGCATGCCAGCAGTCGGCAGCGATTCGCATAACCGTCCAAGTTACCCCTTCGGCCAAGGGCTTCCTTGTAAACGAGGTGGTTGTGAGGGGAACCTCGCCTGGAGGCGAGGCAGTCGAGGATCGCGATCGATCCTCCATCAGGGTGATTCAGAGGCGAGAGAACAATCTGGCCACGCTTGAAGTGGGAGATGACATATCTGAGGCAATCGGATTCGAGGCAAAAGGCCTTGGATTTCAGGGCGTCCTGCCAACGGCTGAGAACAAGCTTCAGATCCTGAGAGATCAGATCTCATCGTCCAACTCCAACAGAGACAAGTACAATCGACAAGCTTTGGGGGTTGGGGACCGGGAAGCCCGAGCGTTCGAAGGGGGTCTCGCAAACAACCGGGTGAAGATAAGCATCGCCCAGAGATAGTTGTCTGGCCATCCTCGCCGGGCAATTATTCTTATACTCTCGTGCACCATGGGCGTGCATGATCGCGTCAGTGGATCGCTCTCACCTCTCTGGGGAGGTCTACGCTCCACCCTCCAAGAGCTACTCGCATAGGGCCATATTGATCACCGCTCTGGGAGCTGGTGGGCTTGTGAGACGGCCCCTCATCTCCGCGGACACGAAGGCCACAATCTCGGCCGCGACCTCCTTGGGGGCCGAGGTATCGTTGAAGGATGGGGATCTCTCCATCGTAGGCGTCAATGGATCGCCAGAGGCTCCCGAGGATGTAATCGATGTGCTTAATTCTGGAACCACCCTCAGGTTCGTATCAGCCGTAGCTGCACTGACAGAGGGCGCGGTCCTAACCGGCGATGGCTCCATAAGGAGCCGGCCAAACGGTCCCCTTATTCAAGCCCTCAACGATCTAGGGGCGACTGCATTCTCCATAAGGGCCGGGGGAAGGGCTCCATTGGTTATCAGGGGACGGTTGATGGGGGGCTTGGCGAAACTCGATGGGGGGGTTAGCTCGCAGTTCCTCTCCGCCCTTCTGATAGCTTGTCCGCTCTCCCAAGGGACGACCACGATTGCAGTACAAGGGGAGCTCAAGTCGAAGCCCTACGCCGAGATAACGCTGGATATGCTTAATGAGGCCGGGGCTTCCATTGAGGTCTCCGGAAACGATTACCGGATTGAGGGTGGCCAGTCCTACAGCCTTCCGGAGTACGACGTTCCAGGCGACTTCTCATCCTCGTCCTATCTTTTGGCAGCGGCCGCTGTGACTGGTTCAGCTCTTCGGATCAGGGGGATTAGGCCATCGCGTCAGGGCGACTCTGCAATTCTCGATATACTCGATCGGATGGGGGCAGATATCGAATGGAACAAGGATGCAGGGGACCTGAGGATTGCCGGATCCAGCCTCTTTGGCGTCGAAGTCGATGCAAGCCAGATCCCCGACCTCGTTCCGACGATCGCCGTCCTCGGGTCGGTTGCTAAGGGAAGGACGATCATCAAGAACGCGGAGCACGTCAGGCATAAGGAGACCGATAGATTACAGGCAATGGCCCAGGAGCTCTCCAAGATGGGGGCCGATATCAGGGAGCGGCCCGATGGGCTGGAGATCTCAGGAGGAGCCCTAAAGGGCGCAAGGCTGAGCGGCCACCACGATCATAGGATCGTCATGGCGCTCACCGTTGCAGGGATGGTCGCAGGAGATACGGTGATCGAGGGGGCGGAGGCGGTCGATGTCTCCTACCCGGGCTTCTTCCAGGAGATGGCAGGAGTAGGGGGGCAGGTGACGCTCGAATGAGGCGGTCTGAGCCTCCCCTGCCGGGATAAATGCAGGCTTCCATCCGACACCACCCAACGCCATCCGATTCCATCCAGCTCCATCATAAGACTTATGTAGAAGAACCGTACCCTGTGGTTGCACTCAAGTGCGATGAGAGAGTATCGCCCCACCGGCGGTGCCGGTGATAGGGCGGCGTCGGGCCAGGCCCGAGGCTGCTCCAGATGGCTCTCCTCGAAGAGGAGTACCCATCTTCTGGAGGAATATATTGAAGCAAGATGCAAAGGACGTTGAAGAGGTCGAGGAGCTCAGGCATATAGTGCGGGTCCTGAACACAGATCTCGACGGGAAGAAGCAGGTCCAGATGGCCCTCACCGGAGTGAAGGGGATAGGTCGCCGGTGCGCGAGGCTATTTGCCCAAGAGGCGAACGTGGACCCCCACAAGACATTGGGACTGCTGCCTGAAGAAGAGATTGTAGCCCTGAGGACGGTCATCGAGGAGGGGCAGTCAAGGTTGCCTGACTGGATGAGGAACCGTCAGAAGGATCTCAATACGGGAGAAAACAAGCACGTAATGGGCACTGAGCTCCTCATGTCCCTAAGGGAGGACCTGGACCTGATGAAGAAGTCCAGGAGCTACAAGGGCATAAGGCATGAGCGCGGCCTGCGTGTGAGGGGACAGAAGACCAGGTCCACCGGAAGGACCGGCTCGACGGTTGGCGTCAGCAGGAAGAAGGCCTGAATGGGTGGGGTGATCTAGATGGGATATCCAGGAAAGAGCCGCAAGACGTACGACAGGCCGAAGAAGCCCTGGGAGGCCGAGCGAATTGCCGAAGAGGTGGAGTTCGTCAAGTCCTACGGGCTGCGCAACAAGAGAGAGCTCTGGAAGGCTCAGGGCGTCCTCAGGAAGTATCGCCGTGTTAGCAGGAAGCTGCTCGCTCTCTCCGCCCATGGGGCCAAGGGAGTTGATACGGAGGCAAGGGACATACTTGGCCGCCTTTACAGGTACGGCATCCTGAAGGAGGATGGCGATCTCGATTCGGTTCTCTCTCTGAAGACGAACGACCTCTTGGAGAGGAGATTGCAGACCCAGGTATACAGGCAGGGGCTCGCCAACACGATGAGGCAGTCCAGGCAGTTCATAACCCACGGTCACATCCAGATATCCGGTCGCAAGGTGACCATTCCCGGATACCTGGTGAGGCGCGGAGAGGAGATGACCTTAGATTATTACGGCGGATCTCCCATGGCCAAGGAGAACCATCCAGAGCGCTCCACCAGAGTGCTGAAAGTGGAGGGATGAGGCATGACAGAAGGCAAATGGGGCATCGCGCATATATTCGCCTCCTTCAACAACACGCTGATAACCATAACCGATATGACCGGCGCCGAGACGCTGGCAAAGGTCTCAGGCGGCATGGTTGTTAAGGCGGCAAGGGATGAGAGCTCGCCCTACACGGCCATGCAGATGGCCATGCAGGTTGCAGAGCAGGCCAAGTCCAAGGGCATAGTCGGCGTACACGTGAAGGTGCGCGCCCCCGGCGGCAATCGTCAGAGGTCGCCGGGTCCTGGAGCGCAGGCCGCGATTCGGGCGCTTGCGAGGGCTGGGCTGCGCATTGGAAGGATAGAGGATGCGACCCCGATCCCCCATGACGGCACCAAGCCATCCGGTGGAAAGAGGGGTCGAAGGGTGTAGGCTTGAAGGTAGAACTCATAGAGCTTCGGGAGGACCGGATCCGGTTCCTCCTTACAGGCGCAACAGCCGCCTTTGCAAACGGCATCAGAAGAGCCTGTATGAGCGAGGTCCCGACGCTTGCCATCGATGAGATTCGCCTCTATGACAACACGTCGGTCCTATTCGACGAGCAGATCTCGCTTCGCCTTGGCCTCATCCCATTGACCGCGGAGGATCTCGACGTCTACTCCTCCCCGGAGGACTGCATCTGCGAGGGCGCGGGCTGTCCGGGTTGTCGAGTGGACTTCATACTGACCGCGGAGGGCCCGAAGATGGTCTACTCCCAGGATGTCGTCTTCACCGATCCGGGGGTAAAGGTGGCGTTCGAGGGCATACCGGTTGTCGTCCTGGGCGAGGGCGAGAAGCTTGTGGTGGAGGGCTATGCCACCAAGCGCACAGGCAGCGCGCACTCGAAATGGCAGTCGGGCACAACGTGCGGATACAAGAACCTCCCCAGAATCGATATCGGGGACTGCCAGAAGTGCGGGAAGTGCGTCAAGGTCTGCCCCAGGGACGTGCTCGCGCTCGATGAGGGCGACAGGGTCAGGGTGGTAAATTTACTGGCCTGTTCCCTCTGCAAGCTCTGCATCGACGAGTGCGATTACCAGGCAATCACTGTTACGCCTGTCCCGGACAGCTTCGTCTTGACCATCGAGGGCGATGGGTCTATAAAGGCGAAGGATTTAGTAGTCAAGGCGGCAGAGGAGATCCGCCATAGGGCAGAGATGATCGGCGAGAAGATGGCCGATCTGTCCTGAAGATGGCCTTACGGCCATCAAATCCCTTATTTGCGGGGGTTGCCAAGCCAGGTCAAAGGCGCAGGGTTGAGGGCCCTGTCACGCAGGTGTTCGCGGGTTCGAATCCCGTCCCCCGCACTTGATTTCCAGCAGAAGCGATAGGCAGAGGGCTTCTCAGACATTTTTGGAGCGACAATGTCACACCTCCCCATTTTTCCAACAAGTAACCTGGTTAGGACTTACGCAGTTGGATTGCAGAACGTTGGAGATTTTGGGCAAAGATATCATAATGATGTCGATTAGATTGATAGATCCAATTCAATGATACTTATAATGCATTCGATTTCAAAGTCTAACTTCAACTGCGTAACTCCTACTGGTATAAATCGATTCTCCCGGATAGGCTTGAGACCACGGCTCAATCGAGATCACATGCAGCAAATTGTGTAGCAGAATCTCCAGCCTATTTAAGTATCTCGAACCATGGCGAAGGATTAAGTTTATCCCATCCATCCCCCCATAGCATTGGAGATCAGCAGAGCAGAGAGACTTGAGAGATGAAGAAGATAATAATCAAGGGTGCCAGGGAACACAACCTGAAGGATATAACGGTGGAGCTTCCCCGAGATAGGTTCATTGTCATCACAGGCGTCTCAGGTTCAGGGAAATCCACGCTCGCGTTTGACACGATCTACGCCGAAGGGCAACGCCGCTATGTGGAGTCGCTCTCCGCATACGCCCGCCAGTTCCTGGGGCTCATGAACAAGCCGGATGTGGATTCGATCGACGGGCTTTCCCCAGCCATATCCATCGAGCAGAAGACCACCTCCAAGAATCCGAGGAGCACTGTCGGGACTGTAACCGAGATCTACGACTACCTGAGGCTTCTCTTCGCAAGGATCGGGATTCCCCACTGCCCGGAGCACGGACTTGAGATCCAGTCGCAGTCGCCTGAAAGGATCGCGGACAGCATCGCGGCGGCCGCGGGACCTGTAACCATTCTCTCCCCGATAGTCCGCCAGAAGAAGGGCACCTACGGGCAACTCTTCAAGGACCTCGACGGCGAGGGCTTCGCCCGCGTAAGGGTGAACGGCGAGATCCGAAGGACCGACGAGGAGATCTCCCTCGACCGCTACAAGAAGCACGATATCGAGGTCGTGATAGACAGGCTTGACCCGGCCGAGGACAGGGCACGGCTCGTCGAGGCCTGCGAGAGCGCCCTCGATAGATCGGGTGGCCTTCTCGTTGCGATGGATTCGAGCGGGCATGATCGGCTCTTCTCCTCAAAGATGGCATGCCCCATCTGCGGAATCGCCTTCGAGGAGCTCCAGCCAAGGATGTTCTCCTTCAACAGCCCCTTTGGAGCGTGCGAAGCCTGCAACGGCCTTGGTATCAAGATGGAGTTCGATTCCAGGCTGATCATCCCCGACGAGGAGAAGTGCATAGCAGACGGGGCTGTTGCCCTATACAGAAACGCGGTCGATGGGTGGCGGGGTCAACACCTGGGAGCAGTTGCAAAGCACTTCGGCTTCGATATATTCACACCCATAAAGGATCTCTCGAAGAGCCAGTACAACGCATTGATGTACGGATCCGATCGGCGCATACGTTTCGACATGACCATGAAAAACGGGGATGCATTTTGGTCTCATGAGGGAGCCTGGGAAGGCCTCATCCCGCAGTCCGAGCGGCTCTACGCCCAGACGAAGTCGGACTACAGGCGAGAGGAGCTGGAGAAGTTCATGAGGGTTCTGCCATGTCCGAGATGCGCAGGACGGCGGCTCAAGGATAAGGTCCTCGCAGTGAGGATCGAGGAAAAGTCCATCTTCGACGTGACCAACCTGTCCATCTCAGAGTGCATGCAGTTCTTCGAAGGCCTAACGCTTTCCGATAAGGAGCGGGAGATAGCAGCCCAAGTCCTAAAGGAGATCCGCTCGCGCCTGGGATTCTTGGAGCATGTCGGCCTCGGCTACCTCACGCTCTCTAGAAGCGCCGGCACCCTCTCGGGAGGAGAGGCCCAACGCATACGTCTAGCGACGCAGATCGGCTCAAACCTCGTTGGAGTCCTCTACGTGCTGGATGAGCCATCGATCGGGCTTCACCAGAGGGATAACGATCGTTTGATCAAGACTTTGAAGACGCTGAGGGATCTTGGAAACACGCTGATAGTGGTCGAGCACGACGAGGATACCATCCGCAGCGCAGACCATGTCCTCGATATCGGTCCAGGCGCTGGAATCCACGGCGGATGGGTGGTATCAGAGGGGACGCCGGAGGAGATCGAGAACGATCCGAATTCCTTGACTGGCCAGTATCTATCCGGCAAGAGGCGAATCGAGGTGCCTCGGAAAAGAAGGAAGGGGGACCACTTCATCCGGATCGAGGGCTGCCAGGAGAACAACCTGCACGATGTAGACGTCTCGATCCCCATCGGGGTCTTCACAGCGGTTACAGGCGTCTCAGGCTCGGGCAAGTCGACGCTGATCCACGATACACTCTACAAGGCATTGATGGCGAGGATCAACAAGTCGAACGTCGTCCCAGGAAAGCACGGGAGATTGAGCCTTGACTCGGAGATCGACAAGGTGATCGTCATCGACCAGAGCCCCATCGGTAGGACTCCGAGATCGAACCCCGCCACCTACACCAAGGTCTTCGACGCAATCAGGCAGGCCTTTTCTGAGACGAAGGAGGCAAGGATCAGGGGGTATAAGGGTGGACGCTTCTCCTTTAATGTGAGTGGGGGACGCTGCGAAGCCTGTCAGGGAGAAGGACTGATAAAGATCGAGATGAACTTTTTGCCGGACGTCTACATCGAGTGCGAGGAGTGCAAGGGCACACGCTTCAATCGCGAGACGCTCGAGGTCAAGTACAAGGGCAAGTCGATCGCCGATGTCCTCGACATGACGGTCGAGGAGGCAAGGGAACACTTCGAGAACATCCCCTTCATAAGGAACAAGCTGGAGACGTTGGCGAGAGTCGGCCTCGGCTACATCAAGCTGGGCCAGAGCTCGACGACGCTTTCCGGAGGGGAGGCTCAAAGGATCAAGCTGACGAGGGAGCTCTCCAAGAGGGCTTCCGGCAAGACGATCTACCTACTCGACGAGCCGACGACCGGCCTTCACTTCGACGACGTCAAGAAGTTGATAGCCGTCTTGAACGACCTCGTCGACAAGGGAAACACGATCGTTGTGATCGAGCACAACCTCGACGTGATCAAGTGCGCAGATCACATAATAGACCTCGGTCCCGAGGGCGGGGACGCCGGGGGACATATAGTTGCAACTGGCACTCCGGAGGAGGTGGCCGAGGTCGAGATGAGCCATACAGGGAGGTTCCTGAGGTCGAGGCTGTTTCGGCCAGTTGCCCTTAAGCAAGTCCCAGGAACCGAACGCGCGACTGGAAAGAGCACTGCCCTCGCTTGCGGCGCTTGCAGCGAACGGTGCTGATGGAGGCGCCTAGATCCACCGTCCATCAGACCATCCCATTAGAGATATGGCCGACCGATATAGCAATCGATGATCGTAAAGGAACGGGGTTTGGGTCCATGATCGAGATCGAGGCAGTGCCACACCTTCCAGGCTGCTACCTCTTCAAGGACGACCAAGGCACGGTGCTATACGTCGGAAAGGCGAAGGACCTGAAGAGGCGCGTGGCCAGCTACTTCCAGAGGAGGGATCGCGACCCCAAGACCGAGAGGCTGGTCGGGGCGGCAAAAAGCCTCGACTTCATAATCACCAACACCGAGGTCGAGGCGTTGCTTCTCGAGAATACGCTGATCAAGAAGCACTGGCCGAAGTTCAACATCTCCCTCAAGGACTCCAAGAGGTACGCCTGCATCCACCTGACCGACGACCCCTTCCCGAGGATCCGTATCGCACGAAAGAAGGTCGGTGGTGGTTCCTTCTTCGGTCCCTTCGTCTCCGCAAGGGAGAGGGATTACGTCTTTGCCGTCGTCAGGAAGACCTTTGGTCTAAGAACCTGCAAGAGGCTTCCGAAGAGGGCTTGCTTACGCTTCCACATGGGGGGATGCAGCGGACCGTGCATAGGCAAGATCTCCGAGGCCGAGTACGGGGAGAGGGTAAAAAGGGCCGAGTCGGTCCTAAAGGGAAGGACATCTGAGCTGATCGAGGCGATGAAAGAGGAGATGATCGATCATGCGGCGAGGCTGGAGTATGAATTGGCGGTTCCACTTCGAGACGAGATAGCTGCGCTCGAGAGCCTTCAGGAGCGTCAGCACGTGGAAAGGCGAAAGAGGTTCGATGAGGACATCTTGAGCTTCATCGTCGAGGGTGGATCCGTCTACCTGATGATCTTCAAGGTCTACAAAGGGACGCTCGAGGGAAAGGAGGATTTCGTCTTCGCCCATAACGAGAGCTTCCTGGAGGAGTTCCTCGTCCAGTACTACTCCGAGGCCGAGCCGCCCGAGGAGCTGATCGTGCCAGAAACCCTCGATCCCGCCCTCGTGGAGTTCTTGAGCGAGATCAAGGGAGGACGGGTAAAGGTCACCGTCCCAAAACAGGGGGAGAAGAAGGAGCTTCTCGAGCTTGCACGAAAGAACGTGGAGATCGGCTTCTTCGGCGACAGGAGAAAGGTGGAAGCACTCAAGGACCGGCTCTCGCTCCCCGGGCTGCCCAACGTGATCGAGTGCTTCGATATCTCCCACCTCTCTGGCACATCTACCGTGGGATCGATGGTCCAGTTCCGGAGCGGAAGGCCGGACAAGAGGAACTACCGGCGGTTCAAGATCGCAAGCGTCGACGGGATAGACGATCTCGCATCGATCGCCGAGGTGGTGCGCAGACGCTACACACGCCTGAAGGAGGATTCTTTGGAGTTCCCCGATCTGATCATCGTCGATGGGGGCGAGGGGCAGCTCATGGCCGCCGAGAGGGAGCTTACGCGATTGCGGATTCATATCCCGATCATCTCCATAGCGAAGAGGGAAGAAGAGATATACGTCCCCGGCCTCGACCGACCGCTGCCGATAAAGAGGGACGAGGCAGCCTCCCTCTTCGTCCAGGAGATCAGGGATGAAGCACACAGGTTCGCGGTCAACTATAACCGCCTGCTTCGACGGAAGGCGACGATATCGTAAGCTCTATACCCAAGCAGGGCCAAGGCACGCCCGTGAAGACGAAGGCCGAGAACCAGACCACGCCCGGGCGGCTCGCATCCTCGACCGACTCGCCAAGGCTCGGGGAGGATCTCCCGCCCCCAGAGCCCCCACATACCCCCCTTGCCGATGAAATGGGCCGCCATCAAAATCCGCCCGGATCGAGCATACCCAAAGATCACAAGTTCAAGCTGATCTCCGACTTTCGGCCGAAGGGATCCCAGCCAGAGGCGATCGAGAGGCTCGTAGAAGGCCTGGAAGGGAAAGAGAGGTTCCAAACCCTCCTCGGCGTAACGGGATCGGGCAAAACATACACCATAGCAAACGTCATCGAGAGGATCGATCTTCCAACGCTCGTCGTCGCTCACAACAAGACGCTTGCAGCCCAGCTCTTCAATGAGTTCAAGGAGTTCTTCCCCGAGAACAGGGTCGAGTACTTCGTCTCCTATTACGACTTCTACCAGCCGGAGTCCTACATCCCGTCGAAGGACCAGTACATAGAGAAGGATGCCTCAATCAATCCAAAGATCGAGGCGATGCGCCTTGCAGCCACTGCCTCCCTGATGTCAAGGAAGGATGTGATCGTCGTTGCATCTGTCTCCTGCATCTACGGCCTCGGTGATCCTAAGAACTACCAGAAGATGGGCTTCGAGCTGAAGGTGGGCGACCGGGCAACGAGGAGAGAGATCCTTGGAAAGCTGGTCGATATCCAGTACGAACGAAACGATATCGATCTTGCGCCAGGACGTTTTCGAGTTAAGGGGGAGACGATAGACCTAGTCCCGGCATACTTCAACGATATCATAAGGATCGAGCTCTTTGGTGACCTTGTTGACCGCGTCACCGAGATCGACAGGCAGAGCGGCAAAAGGAAGGAGGAGATGGACTACTTCTACGTCTACCCTGCAAAGCACTATGTGATCCCGGAAGAGGACAAGAGAGAGGCAATCGAGGCCGTCTTAGAGGAGCTCCAAGGGAGGCTCCCCGACCTCGGACTTATCGAGTCCCATCGCCTCAAGCAGCGCACTCTCCACGACATCGAGATGATCCAGGAAACCGGAAGCTGCAAAGGTATCGAGAACTACTCCCGCCACTTCGACCACCGAAAGCCCGGCGAGAAGCCATACTGTCTCCTCGACTACTTCCCTTCCGAGTTCCTGCTAGTGATCGATGAGAGCCACCAGACCATCCCTCAGATCCATGGCATGTACAAGGGAGACCGATCGAGAAAGAAGAGCCTTGTGGACTACGGCTTTCGGCTTCCAAGCGCCTACGACAACCGCCCGCTCCGTTTCGAGGAGTTCGAGAAGTACATGAGGAGGGTTATATTCGTCTCGGCAACCCCGGGGATTTACGAGCTCGATAGGTCGGCCCAGGTCGTAGACCAGATCATCCGCCCAACCGGCCTTCTCGACCCAATGGTTGAGGTCCGCCCAATCGAGTACCAAGTAAGGGATGCCATGCTGGAGATCGAGAAGGTCATCGAGAGGGGAGACCGAGCCCTTGTGACCACGCTTACGAAGAGGCTTGCAGAGGAGCTGACCGACTATCTCGCTCAAAACGGGATCAAGGCCCGCTACCTCCACTCCGATATAAAGACGATCGAGAGGACCGAGATCATCCGGGAGCTCCGCCTGGGAAGCTTCGACGTCCTCGTTGGGATCAACCTCCTCCGGGAGGGGCTCGACATCCCCGAGGTGGGCTTCATCGGGATACTCGACGCCGACAAGGAGGGCTTCTTGCGCGATGCAAAGAGCCTCATACAGACAATCGGCAGGGCTTCCAGGAACTCCAACTCCAAGGTGATCCTCTATGCCGAGAAGATGACCGAGTCCATCGTAAGGGCGGTCAAGGAGACCGAAGAGAGGCGAGCGATCCAGATGGCCTACAACGAGAGCCACGGGATCGTCCCAAAGACCATAATAAAGCCGATCAAGGAGAAGGTCGTGGATATCACCGATATAAAGCACATCCCAAGGTCGGACATCCCCAATGTGATGATCGAGCTCGAGGCAGATATGAGGGAGGCCGCAGAGAGGCTCGAGTTCGAGCGGGCAATCCAGCTCAGGGATACCATAAAGAAGCTCGATAGGGAGATGAGGGTGACGTAATGGACGCGCGTCTTCCGTCGAATCATCCCTTTTACCAAAGCTCGCGCATTCGCTGAAAATCCATGAATGCAGTGCTTGAGGTTGGCTCTGCAGATCTCCTAACCTTGCCCCAGGCTGGTTCGTCCAGAGAGATGGCCGATGCGACTGGCCAGGGGCTTCCACCGAACGAACCACCAACTTGAACTTTAGGAGACATCGGCAGCTGATTTATTGATTGACCGGACAAAGTGAGGGATTCCTCTTTTCGGAGACCGCTCGAAGAAGGCCCAAGGAAGGCGATTGCCATTTGGGATTGCGGCGTGAGGCCTAGCGCCGGAGAAGAGCACCTCATAAGATTTTAAAATTCATTATATCAAATAGGCTATTATAATAGAATATTAATATATAATTATATTATAAGAAACATGCAT
>JAFGMR010000083.1 GCA_016927425.1 Methanotrichaceae archaeon
AGGGCAATAGGTGTTGATTTATGGAAGTAGGCAAAGTGAAGAGAGTCGCCGGACCGGTCGTTCAGGCTACTGGCCTGAAGGCGTCCATGTATGACCTGGTTCTGGTCGGCGAGGAAGGGCTGATGAGCGAGGTCATCGGCATTTCCGGAAATAAACACGTTATTCAGGTATATGAGGATACCTCAGGCGTAAGGCCCGGCGAGCCCGTCAAGGAGACCGGCGCTCCCCTGGTGGCCCAGCTTGGTCCGGGAATCCTCACCTCCATCTACGACGGAATCCAGCGGCCTCTGACCATTCTCGCTGAGAGATCCGGGGATTTCATCAGCAGAGGTCTGTTCGTCGACGGCATCGATCACAAGAAGAAGTGGGAGTTCAACCCAGTGGTCAAGAAGGGCGACGTTGTCAAGCCCGGACAGCCCATCGGCGAGGTTCAGGAGCAGCTGCTGATCAAGCATAAGATCATGGTTCCCCCCAACTTCAAGGGCGGAACGATCAAGGAGATTAACTCCGGGAACTTCAACGTTGAGGAGGTCGTAGCCGTACTGGAGGATGGCACCAAATTGAGCATGCTCCAGAAGTGGCCTGTCAGGCAGGCCCGACCCGTGACCAGGAAATTGGCCCCGACCATTCCGCTGCGAACCGGCCAGAGGAGCATCGATGGCTTCTTCTCCCTTGCTAAGGGCGGAACCGCAGCCATTCCCGGCGGATTCGGCACGGGCAAGACCGTCATGCAGCAGACGCTATCCAAGTGGGCTGATGTCGACGTGGTCGTCTACGTGGGCTGCGGCGAGCGCGGCAACGAGATGGCCGACTTGCTCCATGAGTTCCCCGAGCTGGTCGATCCCCGTACCAACCGACCCCTGTTGGAGAGGTCTATCGTTTACGCCAATACCTCCAACATGCCTGTCGCCGCGAGAGAGGCTTCCATCTACACCGGCATGACCACTGCGGAGTATTATCGAGATATGGGCTACGACGTAATGATGACCGCTGACTCCACATCCCGCTGGGCAGAGGCCATGAGAGAGCTCGCATCCCGTCTAGAGGAGATGCCTGGTGAAGAAGGCTACCCCGCCTACCTCGGCGCAAGGCTGGCCGACTTCTACGAGAGGGCCGGAAGGGCCGAAGTCTTCTCCGGAGGACAGGGATCCATCAGCGTTGTAGGAGCTGTATCCCCGCCTGGAGGCGACTTCACAGAGCCGGTTACCCAGAACACGCTTCGTATGGTCAAGGTATTCTGGGCGCTTGACTCACGTCTGACTCAGAGGAGGCATTTTCCCTCCATCAACTGGCTGGACTCCTACTCCCTGTACGACAAGGATCTGGAACCCTGGTTTATGGAGAACGTGAACGCCGACTGGAACAAGAATAAGAGAAGGGCGATGGCCATCTTGCAGGAGAACGCCGAGCTCGAAGAGATCGTGATGCTGGTCGGGTCTGACGCTCTGCCAGAGGATCAGCAGCTGACGCTCGAAGTCGCAAGGATGATCATCAACTTCTGGCTGGCCCAGAGCGCCTTCCATCCGGTCGACGCAAGCTGCCCCTACAACAAGCAGTTTGACCTCTTAAAGAGCATCCTCGCCTATAGGGACATGTCATCCGAGGCCCTTTCGAGGGGGATCCCGGTCGATATGATCAAGAACGCTGCTTCAAAGGATGCCCTTGCCAAGATCAGGCTCTTGGAAGACTACGAACCAGAGCTGAAGAAGGTCATGACTCAGATGGATACCGAGTTCAAGGCGATGAGGTGAGTTCCAAATGACCAAGGAATACAAGACTATTATTGAGATCTCTGGACCTCTGATCTTCGTGGAGAAGACCGAGCCCGTGGGCTTCGGCGAGCTAGTGGAGATCAGAACCGGCGAAGGGTTGAAGAGGGGACAGGTCCTTGATACCTCGGACGAGGTCGTAGTGGTCCAGGTCTTCGAGGGCACTGGAGGCCTATCCAAGGCCAGTGCGGTCCGGTTCACTGGCGATGTGATCAAGATGCCCCTCTCCCCAGACATCATAGGGAGGGTTCTCTCAGGTTCCGGAAGGCCCAGGGATGGCGGACCACCGATCGTCCCTGATGTGGAGCGAGAGATCATCGGCGCTGCCATCAATCCCGCCTCCAGAGAGAAGCCCCGCGCTTTCATCCAGACGGGGATCTCCACAATCGACGGCACCAACACCCTTGTGAGGGGACAGAAGCTGCCCATCTTCTCCGGCGCAGGCCTTCCCCACAACGACGTCGCCCTGCAGATCGCCCGTCAGGCAAAGGCACTTGGCGAGGCAGAGTCCTTCGCTGTGATCTTCTGTGCCATGGGGATCACAAACGAAGAGGCCCAGCACTTCATGGCCGACTTCGAGAGGACAGGAGCCTTGGAGAGGGCTGTGGTCTTCCTGAACCTGGCCGACGATCCTGCTGTGGAGAGGCTTTTGACCCCCAAGCTGGGTCTGACGACTGCGGAGTACCTCGCCTTCGATCTGGACATGCACGTGCTCATCATCTACACGGACATGACCAACTATTGCGAGTCCCTCCGTCAGATGGGAGCTGCTCGTGAGGAAGTGCCTGGTCGCAGAGGCTACCCCGGATACATGTACACCGACCTTGCCACCAACTACGAGAGGGCAGGCATCATCAAGGGCAAGAACGGGTCCATCACCCAGTTCCCCATCCTGACCATGCCCGGCGACGACATCACCCACCCCATCCCAGACCTATCCGGCTACATCACCGAGGGGCAGCTGATCGTATCTCGTGAGCTACACAGGAAGGGCATCTATCCGCCTATCGATATCAGGCCGTCCCTTTCCAGGCTGATGAACTCAGGTATAGGCAAGGGCCACACCCGTGAGGATCATAGAGCCGTCTCCGACCAGCTCTACGCATATTATGCAGAGGGCTGCGATCTAAGAGGCCTTGCGGCCATTGTGGGCAAGGAAGCTCTCTCGGAGCGGGATAAGCTGATCCTGGATTTCGCCGATAGGTTCGAGCGAGAGTTCATCAACCAAGGCCGAGACGAGGATCGAAGCATCTTCGAGACCCTCGACATCGGCTGGAAGCTGCTTTCGGGCCTTCCGGAAACGATGCTGACCAGGATCGATGACCACCTGATCAAGGCCTATCACCCCAAGTACCGCAAAGAGTGAGATCATGGCCGTAATTCGAGGAACAAAGCCGACGAGGGCTGTTCTGATCCAGCTGAGGCGCAGGATCAAAGTGGCCCAATCCGGTCACGAGCTCCTCAAGATGAAGCGAGACGGCCTCATGATCGAGTTCTTCGAGGTGCTGACCAAGGCGAAGACGATCAGGCAGGAGCTGGTCCAAGATCTGCTGATAGCTGAGCAGAGGCTCAATATGGCCAAGGGCGCTGAGGGCTCTGTGGCCATAAAGAGCGTATCCTTTGCCCTGCAAAGCGAGCCGTCAGTGGAGCTGGACTCCCGGAACATCATGGGCGTTGTGGTTCCAAAGATCACCGCCGAGGCCGTACATAAGAAGATGTACGAGCGCGGCTATGGAATCATAGGGACCAGCGCCTCTATAGATGAGGCTGCTGACGCCTTTGAGTCGTTGGTGGACAAGATTATCAGCGCTGCCGAGGTTGAGACCTCGCTTCTCAAGCTGGTCGATGATATCGATAGCACGAAGAGGCGGGTCAACGCCTTGGAGTTCAAGGTAATCCCTGATATCAAGGACACCATCAGGTTCATCGGCTTCGCCCTTGAGGAGATGGATAGGGATAACGTGGTCAGGCTGAAGAAGCTCAAGGCCAAGGCCGTCAAGCGGGCCAAGGAGGAGGAGGCCGCGAAAGCTGCAGCAGCTGCTGCGGCTGAGGTGGGATCCGTCTAAGATGCCCGGACTGTTGGAGAGGAAAGCAAAGAAATGGTTCGGAACCCCCGAGAAGAAGGCTAGGTTGCTACAGTGGTTGGTGTATGTATCCAACCTCTACGTCATGCTCGGGGTTTTCGTCCTTATTTGGGTCCTCTACGGCGAGCATCTTATCGAGCTTTGGAATAGATTGAGCCGGTAAGGACGGCTCAAACCTCTTTTTTTCTCCGTATTATTCTCGAATAGCGCCAAATGAAGCCAGGATTGCGATAATCACCATTAATTGCCCTATTCGTCCCCACTTGTGCCTAATCAATGGGGAACTCAGGCGCGAACCCTCTGCCCCAAAACAGACAAGGCTTTTTTTAAAAGTTTGTTCTCGGCATAAAGCTGGCCGAGAAGCCGTTCCAGCTCATCAACTCGCGCGCCCCCTTTATGCCTCCTGCCATTGCCCAAAATGCGCCCTCTGGGTTGCTGGCAAGCTCGTCCTTCCACCGACAGGGCAGACTGGGATGAATGCCACGCTCCCGGGCTATCTAAACCAGCGGCTCCCCGCCCTCAAGCTCGGCTATAACCGATAGCTTGAACTCGCGGTCGTATTTCCGCCTCGTCTTCGTCATGTGATCCCTCCGCGGGTTCACATTGCTTAACTCACTGTCGACTAAAGGGGGTTCACTCCACCCCCTCACGCCGCAGGCGGCGTAAATACCCTGAGCCCCAGCTCCTTATCGAGCATGTAGAGAACGCCTATCCCCCTCTCCCCGCTTACGAGGCTCACCTTCTGCCGTATCTCTTCAGCGCTTGCCTCCTCCTCGACCTGCTCGGTTACGAACCACTGGAGCATGTTGTTCGTCGCATGATCCTTCCGGGAGATCGCAAGGTCGACGAGGCTATGGATGAGCCCTGTCACCTTCTGCTCATGGGCGTACACCTCCTCGAAGACCTTGAGGGGGGAGACCCACTCGGTCGGGGGAGCGTCGATCTGCATCAACCTCACCTTTCCCCCGCGGCTCACAATGTAGTCGTAGAACTTGATTGCGTGCATCATCTCCTCCTGTGCCTGCACGCGCATCCAGTTGGCGAAACCCTTGAGGCCGATCGATTCGAAGTAAGCGGACATCGAGAGGTAGAGATAGGACGAGTACAGCTCCGCGTTCACCTGTCTGTTCAAGGCCTCCAACATCTTGGCATCTATCATTCAAGACCACCTTCCCTGCTTATTTCGTAATTGGGAACTCGATCGAAGGCCTCAAGGGGCCTTCTCGAACATCTCCTTGCCAACCCCGCACTTCGGACAGACCCAGTCCTCAGGAAGGTCTTCGAAATCCGTTCCCGCCGGAATTCCGCTATCCGGATCGCCCTTCAGAGGATCGTATACATAGCCGCAGGCCATGCAGATATATCTCTCCAAGACCCAACACCCAACTAATATATCTCTTCTTACACCTTATAAATCTTTCAGAACCAAACCATGAAGGCCCGCTACCCCCATCAAGCAATTACGACGATTGACGTCTCGACCGCTGGATTTATTACAGCGAACGATCATGTACCCTGGGGGAATTATATGAAGAGAGAACCGATGGTGCTCGGCCTCATCATGCTCATCTCAGCCCTATCCGTCGCCTCTGCGGAGACGATGCCCCTAACCGTCGTAGGGGAGGGCGCAGTATCGGTTCCCGCCGATACCGTGACGATCTCAATCGCTGTTACCAGCAGCAACGAGAATACCACTCAGGCAATAGCTGAGAACTCAGAGAGGCTCAACAGGACCATAGAGGCCCTGATGGATGAGGGATTGAGCAGCGACGATATTAAGCAGGGCTATTCAAACAGCGTAATGAGCGGCCAGATGTACAGCAGGATCTGCAGGACGGTTAACAACACAACCGTATGCGATGTTCAGGAGTACAACGCGACCAACCAGGTGAAGAGCCAGGCGTTGGTCCAGATGATGACCACGGATCAGTCCGAGGTTAACAGCGCGTTGGAAGCGGCCCGGTCCGAGGGAGCGAGCGCTGAGGTCATAGGATACAGCCTTAGCGATAGCAGCTCCGCAGTCTCCGAGGCCCGCCAGAAGGCGCTCGAGGACGCGAAAAGGAGCGCCCAGGAGATAGCGGCATTCTTCGGCATGCGGCTAGGCAATGTGATAGAGGTCTCCAATTGCGCATACTCGGATGTCGGACGAGGGTTCTTCTGGGGCATGGGCATGCCGCAGTTCTACTCTGACGGTTTTGGCTTCGACGGATTCGGCTTCGGCCGGCCCGATATGATAACCGTGCGGTCATGCGTCAGGGTGAGCTACAGCATACTCGATTAGGTGGAGAAGATTTGGAGGGGCGCAAGGTCGCCCCTCGCCATATCATAGACCTTTTCTGACCCTTCGCCCAATTGCTTGGAAAGGGATCATCGTTCAACTTAGACGTATTGCAAACTTTATCGCCAATGAAATTCGATGAATACCTTATATATGAGATTATATATGCCATAACTGGATGTATTTTACGTGAGAAATTAGCGTTCATTCGCGTTCATTCGCGGTTGAAATAGGGAGAGATACTTTCGACAACATAAACGACGTGTAGAGTCCTGAAATAATTTCGCCTCGGTTCCGAGTTGATATGGTTTGAATTATTCATATATTTTTCACAACCCGAACAGCCTATG
>JAFGMR010000011.1 GCA_016927425.1 Methanotrichaceae archaeon
ATATACTGCAATTACATCATAAAGGAGCTCCCCGATTTCGATTTCATATCGTTTTTCCGTGGAATATCCGATTCCATGAACGATCAGGGAACATCGTTTTTCCCCGAGGACTGTCTGGTGATGCTCTACTGGGGGGGAAGGGAAGGGCCGCAGCCAGCGGATCATTGCACGACATTTGCGGCCTATGGAAACGCCACAGGAGGCGGTGCGATCGCGGCTACCAACTTCGATTACTATCAGATACCTTCGAACTCTTACTCCGCAATCCTCGCGCTGTATCCGGAATCGGGATATTCATGCATCGTTCCCTCAGGCATAGGACGCACCGGCAGTAACTGCGCCTTCAACCAGTTGGGATTGACCTATATAATGGCTGCCGGATCCATGAAGGGTCCAGATGAAAGCGGCCCCGGGCTGACCGGTTTTTTAACGCTTCCCTATGTGGGAATGACATGCAGCTCGGTTCCTGAGGCATTGGATTTCCTCATCAACTCTACGAGGATGTTCGGCCTAAACCATATGCTCATGGACTCGAGCGGCGATGTCTCCGTCCTCGAGGCCACACGGGCGAGATATGGGATCAGACGGCCAGGAGACAACAACGAGTCCGACTACCTGGTGGTGACGAACCATTACCTCAACCCAATGATGAAGCCATCTCAACCCATATGGGATCCGCTGAAGTATTATCCATCCAGCTACTATCGCTATATCACCGTGGAGAAGATGATCGATGAAAACCAGGGAGATGTGAGCTATCAGACCGCCGTCGAGATCCTGTCCAAGGTCGACTGGTGGGATGGAAATGAATGGCATCTGATGGATCCCTGGAGCACCAATACCATCAACCGCTTCCGGCCTGATGTGGCAACCCTTTACTCCGCCATAGCGGTCCCGGCCGACGGCGTGGTATCCATCTGTACCGGCAATCCCGGAATGCCCTACTGGGGCACCTTGGCTTGCGGCCAGGCCGGCGTATACGTCAACCTGACGCTTGGAGGGGGACCTGAGGACCTCGTCTTCGGCCTCCTAAACGACGCCAAAGCCACGATGTGGCAGACGGTTCGGATCATGGGCATGCATCCGCCGGAGAAGGCGGCCATTCTGTGGGGCAGGACCAAAGACACCTACTGGGAGGGCGTATGGTGGCTTGACCGGGCGTATCTAGAGCAGAATAGCACTGCAAAGGCTTGCGCCTGGGGCAGATCGGCGACCAGCTTTGTCGAGGTCATCGCCCGCTCGAAGGAGATTCAGATGATATGCAGAGAGGATAATGGAATAATTATATAATTATATGAGTAGAATATAATCATTGTGATGGGGAGTTTTGGGGCAGAAGGGAATGCTACGTGGAAGGGGGCGCGGAGCTAAATAAGGACCTCCTCGCCACCTCACCTCATCACATCTCTTCCCTCTCTGCGAGAAGACGCGGGTCTTCGTTGTTGGAAATGATGGGGCCCTGTGGGAATGTCTTTTAGAGCGCTCAGGAATTAGCCAGTGGCTCTCTTTCAAGAGGCCATTTACGGGGGGCCCTATCACATCCAGCCCATCAACAGCTGACGATGGTGGACCAATGGTGCCATTGGCGGGGGTGAAGGGCGGCAATGGGGAGCTTTGGGTCTACATTCCAGCAGAGACATGATATGGATAGGGGCATCCTCCGCGAATTAAGGCTTCATGCCTCTTTAGCGGGGGCGGTGAGGTTCTCTGGAACGTAGACCACCTGTCCGCTCTCAAGCCTGTATGCAGTTCCCATCCGAGTGCCCTGGCCACCTGCGATCTCGTCGGTCATATCGAGGACCTGGATCTCGTCCATGTTCTTGATGATGATCTGCATATTGGGGTCGCCTGGGTTCTTGACGATTGTCACGCTTGCATCGGGATTGAGTAGCTCTGGGACGTTATAGGAGACCACCAAGGCGAGGAGGAGTGCAACGGCAAATACCATTGCCGTGTCGAATAGGTTGGCCACGCCGCTCATAGGGTCATCGTCCCCTAGGCTGTCCAAGGCTCCAAGCCTACGTCGCCTCATCTACCTTGCCCCGTATGATCTCCACGACATACTCCAAGTCGCTCAGATCTTGCCCATACCATCTGGACTTGATTATCAAGGCTCCATAACATATCCCACCCACGACCAAGCCTATCACCGTCGTAGCAAAGGCTATGACGAGATTGTCTGCGAGAGCCCTTATGTCTCCTTGTGATAGGCCGATGAGGGCTGGCCCCATGGGGATTAGGGTTCCCATCAGACCCAGGATGGGCCCAGCCTTTGCTCCAATTCGCATTGGATCAAGGGCCTTTGCCATGCTCAGCTCGGCGTCCTGAAGGATCTTCTCGAATTTAAGCTGGAATAGCCCCCCCTCCAACGATCGGGCCAGCTCCTCAAGCGCTCGCATAACTTGGACGGGGGACTTGTAGCCCTTGAGGATCAGAGCGGCCTCTTCTGCCCGTCCGACCTTGGTCAGGTCTCCTGCCTTCATGCTTGCATCCTCCAGCTCTCTCAATATCCTGCGCCTGGAGGTGTACTCGTTTATCAAGGACCCAAGAAGGGCCAAAGACCATGCAAACATGAGCAAGAGGCCTGCAATAACCGGATAGAGAAGAGCGGTTGAAAAGATGTAGAGAAGGCCTACGCTCGCCTCATAAAGGCTCAGAGAGATACCCCCCGCATCCTGCCGACGAATCCGAGAGCAACCAACGAAAATATCATCAGATAGGAGTATAACATATCTGCAGCAGGCATGCTCATGGAAACGATTGAGATCTTCTGGAAATCCAGGTAGGCCGGAATCAGGAGTATGGATAAGATATAGAAGAGTCCGAGGAATATCATTGCGCTCCCCATTGAAGAAGGAGATCTCCGCTTTCGTCCCAGGGCTGAGGAGAAGGCGATGATCCCGACGGAGAAGAAGGAGCCCACCAAGACACCAACCTTCCAGGGGGCGATCTCCAGAAGCTCGGAGAGGTAGCTGCAGGAGATGAAGCTTGCAGCCAGGCAGGCTGGACAAGGAATTGAGAGAATCCAGAATGTCTTGCGGGATACATCATGATGGTGGTGGTTCCAGTTTCTCGCTGTAATCACACCCATTGTCACCAGGAGCAAGGCGATTGCGATGTGCATTGACACTCCCGCATCTAGGGCGACTCCAAGCATATCCTCGGGAATCACCCCTATTGCCATTCCCATGATCGAAGAGATCACTAAGTAACCTGCGGCGATGGTATACACCTCGTTGCGGTTCAGGCTAGCCAGACCTGATCCAAGGCTGACCTTGAATGCGAAGATGAGGATCCCTATCAGCACGCCAGAGGCAGAAAGCCAAGTCGAATCCAATGAAGGCATCTACTAAACTCCAATAGTCCAAGATCAAAGTTATTGGATTTAGCTTTTTCGCAAGTTTACATGCGCAAAAGCAAATTTTTTTTTGACTCGGGCAGCCCGCCCCCACCATCCTCTGCCATGGTTGGGTGGACCATAGCAAGATCATCAGCAGCAGCACGAGATTGGATGAATGTTTCCTGCCACTGGGACGACATTTTCAAAACCTTGCTCGGAGAGCTAAGGGCGCATTATGAAACCTGCGGACGAATATATCTACTATGAGAAAATCACATTGATTGGGGGTATCGGATACCCCAGGATATGAGTGAAGATGAGGGCAATCTACCTGGCTTGGGCATTGGTGCTCCTCTGCAGCACCCAGTCGATGGGCTTCGACCTCACCGGATATTGGCATGATCAACCATACGATGTCGACTACTACATCCGCCAGCTGGGCGATCAGGTCTGGCTTCTGGCTGAAGGTGTGGGCGATGATCCCCAGCCTTATAGCTGGACTGCTCTAGGCCATGGCACCTTGTGCAAAGAGAACTTAACCATGGAATATGCCGACGTGCCTAAGGGCAATGGGACTATGTTTGGGACAATCGAGATGAGGGTTCTCTCGGATGATGAGCTGGAGATTATATCTTGGACCAGCGTTCCCGATATAAGCAACGAGACAGTGGTTCGCCTCATAAGGATATCCTAGGCTAGCGGGGCAAAGAGTGACCGGCCAGGCGCCTGGAAATCTCCCACAATGAGAACAACATGGCTGAGATTGGATATAAAGCGAGACCGCCAATGGATCGCGGAGGGCGACGATGACCGATCAGTTCTCCTTTCGGATCATCAAGGAGGATCGTAGATGCAAAGCCAGGTTAGGGACTATCGGTACCAAGCGGGGGCACATCCAGACGCCTTGCTTCGTCCCCGTTGCCACATTCGCCTCGGTGAGGGCACTCGACTCAAACGACCTGGAGCTGCTCGGGGCTGAGTGTGCCCTTGCCAACACCTACCATCTGCATCAGTTGCCAGGCGATGAGGTGATACGCGATCTGGGCGGGCTGCATCGATTCATGAGCTTTCCAAAGCCAATATTCTCCGACTCCGGCGGCTTCCAGGCCTTCTCTCTCGGCCTTGGAAGGGAGCACAACATCGGAAAGATCGGCTGCATCTTTCCGGGCAAGAGGCGGGCGGGCGAAGGCCGGGAGAACCTAACCCGCATCACCGATGAGGGAATCGCCTTCAAGTGCCAGCGGGATGGGGCGAGGCACTGGCTCGATGCCAAAAAATCCATGGCCATACAATCGAACCTGGGATCTGATATCGTAATGGCCTTCGACGAGTGCACATCTCCCCTCTCGGACTACGAGTACATCAGGGAGGCTATGGAGCGAAGCCACCGCTGGGGCCGGCTCTCCCTCCAATGCAAGGACAAGAGGCAGGCCATCTATGGCGTGATTCATGGTGGCTGGTTTGAGGACCTCCGCCGGGAGAGCACCGATTTTTCCGCTTCGCTGCCCTTCGATGGCCTGGCGATCGGTGGGTCGCTTGGCCAAAGCAAGGAGGATATGCATCGAGTGCTGGACTGGGTGGTCTCTGCCTTGGAGGGGGACCTACGTCCTCGCCATCTGCTCGGCATAGGCGGGATCGACGACATATTCGAGGCTGTGGGACGGGGCATGGATACCCTCGACTGCGTAAATCCGACGAGGATTGCTCGAAGGGGCGGCCTCTACATCTCGCCGGAGTCTGGGGGGCGCCCTGAAAACCATTTCCGTATACCTATAAAGGCCGCCCGATTCAGGATGGATGATCTCCCAATCGATCCAAGATGCTCTTGCCCAACCTGTCAGCGCTACTCCCGTGCCTATCTGAGACACCTCTTTGCGGCTAACGAGCTCTCCTATTATCGTCTCGCATCCATTCACAACCTCCATTTCGTGCTCTCCCTCATGAGGAATATCCAGAGAAGCATCGGAATGGGATGCTTTCAGGAGCTGAAGGATGGATGGCTGGGGTAGCGACGGATAGGGGATGATATGAGCCACGGAATTGTAAAGCGCATGCTTGCGTTTAGGATGGACCGAACCCAGGCCACGATAATCCTCTGCGGCACCTACATATTCTTCGCCCTTGCCGGGAACGTGGCAGCAACGAAGGTCACCTTCCTTGGAGATCTGGTGATGGATGCAGGCTTCATCTATGCGCTCACATTCACCTGGAGGGATCTAATACACAAGCAGTTGGGGTGGAGGGCTGCCGTGACCACCATCTGGTTCAGCGCCGGCGCCTGCCTAGTAGCGGCCCTCTACTTCCAGCTTGTGGTCCTCCTTCCCGCCGAGCCGAGCTGGAGCCAGGCAGGCGGTCAGGCGGCATGGTCTTTTCTCTTTGGATTTGCCGATGCCGGGGGGCCTTGGTGGCACTCGATCTTCTCCCTCCAGATGAGGGTGGTTCTAGGATCCGTTATCACGGGATTGATCGCCGAGCTATTGGACACGTTCGTATATCAACAATGGACGTATGGATGGGGGATGAACAGGCCTCAATGGACGAGGGTCTTCGTCTCGAACTCCCTATCGATCACAACAGACAGCCTGCTCTTCCCCCTCATCGCCTTCTCAGGGATAGTCAGCTCTGAAGCCATGGTGCAGATGTTTCAGACCAATCTCGCGGTAAAGGCCCTGATCACCGTCCTCTCCTTCTGGACAATATATCTCGTCCCTGAAGAACGGATCTACAGGGATACGTAGATGTGGTTGTCCTAGTCCCGAGGATGGGAAACGCGAGCGACAGCTTTATACCATTTCACGTCAATCGTTGATCGACTTTTTATGAGATGCCGAAGGATATTGGGGCTTTCCCTCCTGGCCCTCTTGCTGGCCTCGATGACCTGCTCCGCCGTGCTCGTGCCGGTGAACTTCGCCGCAGGAAGGGATGCTAAATGGTCTTATGGAGTCTCCGTCGCTAACTACGACGCCGGAGCTGCTTTCTCAGAGTCCTATAGCGATGCTGAGCATCTGTTGATCGACTCGCACATCTCCAGCAGATCGTACGGAACAGGCACCGGCTCATTGGAGGCCAGCATAAACTCGGAGGTGATAGGCAGCGCCCATATTGCCTGGCAATCGGTTGAGCAAGGTCGCCTCGGGCGACCGATGGTAGTAGGCCGCTCGGTGGAAGACATGACCGGGGTCTTCTCCGTGGAGAAGTTTATCCAGCTCTGGTCGGGGAACTTATCGGGCGAAGTCAGCATCGACTGGCTTCCATGCTTCTGATGATCCACCATCGATCGGCCTTCGGGTGCCCCCCCTCACACAAGATTTTAATCCCATCCCGCCGATGGAATGCCATGCTTACGTTGGATGAGGGAAGGATGGCAGTCTCCCTGGCCAGAGGGGCACTTACAACATACATAGATCGGCATAAGAGGATCGCAAGCGTTGACCTGCCGGGCGTATTTCAAGAGCGCCGCGGCGTATTCGTAACACTCCACGAGTATGGAGAGCTCCGTGGCTGCATAGGCTATCCCCAGCCCGTCATGCCCCTTGGCAAGGCCATAATCGACTCGGCAATTCAGGCGGGGACCGGCGATCCTCGCTTCCCAAAAGTCGTGGCTGACGAGTTCGACCGCCTGATAGTCGAAGTTACCATTCTGACCGAGCCGCAGCCATTCCTGGTGGAGAAGCGGAGGCTTCCCGATGAGGTGCGGATAGGCAAGCACGGGCTGATTGTCTCTCGAGGCATCTTCTCCGGGCTGCTCCTCCCCCAGGTGGCGACGGAGTGGGGCTTTGACTCCATGGACTTCTTGGCCCAAACATGTCTGAAGGCAGGATTGCCTCCGGATGCGTGGCTGGATAAGGAGACCGATGTAATGTTCTTCGAGGCCCAGATCTTCTCTGAGGATGGGCCTCGAGGCGTTGTGAACGAGAAGCTGCTCTCGGAGTGCAAGGATTGATCTCCAGGTGAAGCCCTACAGAGGGTGGAGGGGGGGAATCGTTCAATCGCGATTCGCTGCCATAGTGGCAATTGTGATCGCATCCATCATTGCAGTAGGTACGTCAGAGGCCAGCCCCTCTAACTCTTCCTCCCTCTTCCTCGACGTCTACGTCGACGAGTCAGGGCGCGCCCTTTTGACCGGCTATGTGGATCCGGAAGGCCTTGGCGGCCTCTCGGTGCTTGGATCCTCCCAGTACAGCTACGATAACCAGAGCGGACAGCTTTATGCGATCACAGACTCCTTAACCTGGAAGTCGGGGGAGGCTTGGGCAATCAACTTCTCTACCATGACCCCTTACGACGACTTCCATGTCGCCTTCTACCTCCCAGGCAGGGTCCTGCTAAGCAGGATCAGCCCCTCCTCTGGGCTGGAGTACCTGGTATCGGCCTCGAACGACTCGATGGTGATCGAGTTTCAAGGCCAGGCGGTGAAGGACCCTGCCTTAGCAATCGAGTTTCGCCAGCCGCTTGAGTCGGCTCAGGGGGGGAAGGATGAGACGTCCTACATCGGCTTGCCGCTACCCCTCGCCCTGGCCGCAGCATCGGGACTGATCCTCCTCTTCTTCCTGGGATTCTGGAGGATTCGAAGCAGGTCATCTAGCGGTGGTGGGGGCAAGCCTTCGATCGAGCGAGAGTCCCTCAATGAGTATGGCCGACCTGATGAGAGGGCTGCGGAAAATAGCGCTTCCGAGGATGCCGCTGTGGAAGATAGTTCTCTTAAGGATATTGCTGTGGAAGATGGTTCTCTTAAGGATATGGCTGTGGAAGATGGTTCTCTTAAGGATATGGCTGTGGAAGATGGTTCGCATAAGGATATTACTGTGGAAGATGGTTCTCTTAAGGATATAGCTGTGGAAGATGGCTCTCTTAAGGATATTACTGTGGAAGATGGTTCTCTTAAGGATATTACTGTGGAAGATGGCTCTCTTAAGGATATGGCTGTGGAAGATGGTTCTCTTAAGGATATAGCTGTGGAAGATGGCTCTCTTAAGGATAAGGCTGCTGATGAAGGCGAGGGTGGGCTGAAGGAGGCAGTCACCCTTGGCGACGCAGGTCTATCAAGGATTTCGGAGAAGACGGGCGCATTCGAGGGGCGGGCCGTCTTCAGCGCTGGGCCCCTCGAGGTGAGCACCCAGATGGCAGCAGTGATGGAGACGCTGACAGCTAGGGAGCGTTCTGTCATGGAGACTCTGATCTCTCATGGCGGGCGCGTTACGCAAGCGAATATCAGGTACGAGACAGGCATCCCCAAGTCATCCCTGACCGGCATTCTGATCTCACTTGAGAGGAGAAAGATGATCCGCAAGAAGGGTTGGGGCAGGACCAATGTGATCGAGCTTTGCGAATGGCTGGCCGGTGGCGAAGAGGGCTGATCTCACGAAAGATTTAATACGCAACCGGTTCACCTTTCTCAGGGGTGAATTATCTGTCGTGGGGATATGGATTAAGACTGTCTTTGCTGGCAATCGCCCTTCTTTCTTGCGTGGCGATGGGCCAGGATTCAAACTATACGGTGACGCTGGCTGAGAACGAGACCCTCGGCCCCTATCTAGCCGACGATATGGGCTTTTCTCTCTACTTCTTCGCAGATGATATACCGGGAAATGCAACGAGCGCCTGCTTTGGCGATTGTGCTGAGAAGTGGCCTCCATTCTACAGGTCTGAGATAATCGTCCCGGCCAAGCTTGATGAGAACGACTTCGGAGCCTTCGTAAGGGATGATGGAGTAGCCCAGTTGACCTATAAGGGGTGGCCGCTCTACAGCTATGTGGATGATGTCAGCCCCGGCGACATCAAGGGCCAAGGAATAAGCGGTCTCTGGTCGGTGGTGATTCCGGAGAGGTTTCCCCTCGCCTGAGGAAAGGGCGGGGTTAGTCCTCTCCATCCCCCATTTTATCAGGGGTGGCCATATTGGAGAACGATAGCCCTGCACTTAAGCGAGAGCTGGGCTGGATTGAAGTCACCCTAACCGGCGTCGGCCTGACCCTTGGTGCAGGGATATACGCCCTGATCGGGGAGGCCTCCGCCCTTGCGGGCAATGCCGTTTGGCTAGCCTTCGTCCTCTCCGCGATTGTTGCCATTCTCACAGGGCTTAGCTACGCCGAGCTCTCTGCCCTCTTCCCGCAAGCGAGCGCTGAGCATGAGTATGCGCTGCAGGCCTTCGGGACAAGGCCGGCCCTTGTGATCGGCTGGTTGATCATACTGAGCGGGGCAGTTGGCGCATCCACGGTGGCATTGGGATTTGCCGCATACCTACGAGCCCTCCAAGGCGTTCCAGATGTGCCATCGGGCCTTCTGCTGATAGCGCTGCTCTCCTTGATCCTGCTAGTTGGCATAAAGGAGGCGGCCTGGTTGGCAATCATTGCGACCTTCGTCGAGGTCTCCGGCCTACTGTTGGTGATTATCGTGGGGCTTCCCTATCTCGGGAATGTCGACTACATGGAGATGCCTTCCGGCCTTTCCGGCGTCTTCCAGGCCTCCGCCCTCCTCTTCTTCGCCTACCAGGGCTTCGAGGAGATGGTTAAGCTCTCCGAGGAGACGAGGGACCCGAAGAGGACGATTCCCCGGGCGCTGATCAGCGCTGTTGCCATATGCATCCTCCTCTATGTGATGGTTGCAGTAAGCGCAGTGAGCATCATGGGCTGGGAGTCGCTAGGTGCATCGAGCGCACCTTTTGCCGAGATCGCCCTTATTGCCCTTGGAAAGGATGCCTTTGTCCTGATCTCGATAATTGCCCTCTTCGCCACGGCAAACACCGTCCTGCTGCTCCTCCTCGCATCGTCCCGCATGATATACGGAATGGCCCGCTCGTCCCATCTGCCCCATGCCTTGGCCTATGTCCATCCTACCAGGAGGACCCCAAGGAATGCCATACTGGTGACAATGGCCGTCTCCATGATATTCGTCCTCGTGGGAGACATCGCCCTTGTGGCCAATTTGACCAACTTCACCATCTTCGTTGCATTCATCACAGTAAATGGTGCATTGATCCGCTTGCGATGGCAGAAGCCTCATTTGGTCAGGCCCTTTCTGGTTCCCATCTCGTTGGGATGGGTGCCACTCTTGCCAGTGCTCGGGATCCTCAGCTGCGCCTTCATGCTAATTCAGCTGCCGACCCAGGTGCTAGTTGGAGGGGCTCTCCTGGCTATCATCGGATGGCTTATCCTCCCCAGGATCTCGTGAGAGCGAACTGGCATACCTAAGGTAATCGCATATCGGTTCGCCCAGGGGGATAATTTTGCCCCTTGAGTGCCCATCTTCTATGATGATCTCCGCAATCGTTGGCGGAGACATGCGGGGAAGCGTGGGGCTTCCAGGGCAGAGGATGAGCCTTCCTTTGATCTCCTCGACAAGGGGGCGATGGATATGGCCGAAGATGAGGATGTCCGCTTCCATCTCTCTCGCAAGCATTATGGGTCCAAGCAAGTCCCTGGAGAGGGACGCCTGATGGACGATCCCAACTCGGAACCCCTCCGCCTCGAAGACCCGCCTCTCCGGCAGAATTCGCCTGAGGGCCGGAGAGTCGCTGTTGCCGCAGACGGCCTCAACTTGCCCTAGTTCCTCCAAGGAGCGCAACGCCTCGATCGTCGTGAAGTCCCCGGCATGCACCAGGAGGTCTGCGCCCGCGAGCCTGGATGAGATTATATGGGGCATCCTTCCGTTCAGGTGGGTGTCGGCGAGCGCCAACAATCGGATCATACGTGCATGCGCCTCATCCCCTCTTCGACGATTCCAAGGAACTCTGCTCCAACCGCGACAACGCTGTTAGCAAATATGGATGTGTTTATCTCGAAGATGGGGTAGCGATACTTCGAGTAGTTCGAGACGAGCCAGCTTGTCGGGGTCATCTTCCCATGAAATATCTCTCTATAGTCCTCCTTCACAGGTATGTGGACTATGTCGTCGGCATCGCCTGATCGTTCGATCAAGGAGACCAGGTTCGAGTCAGGATTGGAGGTTATGGGCATTACGTCAGCCCCCCTACGCTGGGCGTTGAGGGTGCCCTCCAGGATCTCATAGCTATTTCCACTGCCGGTGATGGGAATGTAGACGTCCCCTATCTGGAAGCTCGGCGTGTTGAAGTCCCTGTCCCAATAGCTGGACTTGTTCAGATGGGTGAACCTCATCTCGAATGCTCGGGCGACCAGGCCTGACCTGCCCACCCCGCCGATGATATATCTACCGCTTCGGGGAAAGAGACGGCCGAACCAGCGCTCCAGCCGATCTCCGTCCATATCCATCATGAGCCGGGCGTTCTCCTCGAAGTCCACGATTGTTGAGCGGTACTTGGGGCAGGACTCCTCGCAGACCCCTTGCAGCCTCATCTGGACGTCCTTGAAGACTGCGTTGAGGAATGCCAGGACCTCCAGCTCGAACTCGGTGCCCAGTGGCGATAGGCGCGAGCGCATCTCCTTGTCTGTGGCGTACTTTGTCCTTCCCTCGATCACGAGTATGGAGCCTTTTTCGTAGTCCTTGACGAGGTCATAGGCCGTGCCATCCTTGTTCGCGGTGATGAGCTCGATGGACCCCCCGTGGCTGATAACGTCGTAGATGTACTTGTTCACCGAGGGCGTCTCACCCGACCCGGAGACGGCTATTCCCAAGTTCTTCTTGCTGTTGTCGAAGTGGCTCTGGAGGGGATCTTCGAGCGTACAGGGGAAGACGTTGTCGAAGTGGTTCTGGAGCAGCTGAAGAAAGCTATAGAGCGAAAGCGCACTGCGACCGGCGGCCAGGCCGTAGACGAACTTGTTCTCGTTGCTGGACCGAAGGAATGATACAATGGCATCGGAGAAGCTGGCCACATCGGACATATCGAGGTGGAGCAGCTTCTCCAGGAAACCGCACTGAAGCGCGGTAGCATCGCGGAAGGTCTCTATCTGACCGGACATAGGAGTATGTTTTGGATTGCCGGTCGAGATAAGCCTTTTCTCCCCTAGCTCACCACCTCGAAGAGGAGGTCCTTCTCCATAGCGAGGGAGATCTCCTGGCCGATCCTCCTTCCGGTCGAGAGGTTGCTCTGTATCAGATCCGAGTAGGGCGAGCCGTCGATGAATAGGTTGGTGCCGGCAACGATCCGGGCGGATATCTCGAAGACCTTGAACTCGAGGTCGTCTGTGACTATCGTCTCCAGGCTGAAGGGTCCGATCATGCCACCGAATAGATCGATGGATGTCTCCACAACCCTCTCCCCCAGCTCGAAGACGCGGGAGAGCAGTGACTCTCTCAGGACAAGGGGCAGGTTTCCGGTGACGACGAAGCTTGGATAGATCCCAGCCTCCTCCAGCTCGTTCACCGACCCTATGCGAAAGATCTCGTCTGCGTTGGACTCCACGCGCCGATCTATGCCGAGCATATCCAGTGTTCCCTTCTTCAGACGGTATCCCTCGCTGCGTATCGGGGAGTAGAAGAAGTGGATGTAATACCTGGTGCCCAATATGAACTCCTGGATGGTGTAGCGTTGGTCATTCCTGATCTTGCCCTGGAACTCCCTCTTGTTCTTTGCGATGAAGAAACCCCTGCCGCCCTTGGCGCCGTGATACTTTACGATGACCGGTCGGTCAATTGCCTCGGCGCTCTCGAACCGCATGGGCACGTTCACCCCCGCTCTCAAGAGCCACTCCCGTTCCATCTCTCGGTCGCTCTCCCAGGCGAGGACGCGCCGGTTGCCGAACGTGGGCACGGCCATGCGCTCGAATGACTCGATTCCCAGGTACTCCACGAGAGAGCCATGGGGCACGATTATGACGTTCTGATCCACTAGCTTCTCGGCTTCCTCCACCAATGCCTTGTAGGAGTCAAGGCAGAAGAAGGAGTCTGGTTTGGCCAGGGGGAAGGCGTCGTAGAAGCGAGGGGGCTCGCCTATGCAGATGCCCAGGGTCTTGAAGCCCTCCAGGCGAGCCCCATGGAATATCTGGAGGCTGCTGTGGGAACAGACCGTGGCAATTGTGATATCCCGGGGGTCGTAGCCCTTCAGGATCTCCCATATCTCCTCTTTGGCGATCATGATGCTAACCCTTTACTCTTGCCTATGAAAGAAGAAGGTTGGGGTAGGGGTACATAATACCTTTGGGGGGGCGACCCCTTGCTGAACCACTCAGAGGATCGGCGCTCTATTCGCCTGAGTCGTCCCGAGGCATTTGCGGAAGGGCAGAAATATGCAATCGAACGAGACATGGGCGAAAACTAGCAAGGGCGGCCTTAATCGATCAGAAGTAGCCCAAATAGCTCCACGTGCTGCGAATAGGTGGTCAGCACCTCGGCATCATAGCCCGCGTTCCTCAGCGTCTGGAAGACGTCGATTCCGCAGGCCTCCATGGAGGGCCTCATCACATCCTTATGTCGGCACTTGATGGCCTCCAGGGGGCCTAACTCTTCCCCCTCATCCAGCCTCTCCTCGATCACACAGCTCTGACAGAGGGTGCAGGGCATGGCATAGAAGCCAAAGGCCTTGTAGAATCCCCGGAGGAAGGCCACCCTTTCCAGCTCGAATACGGCTTTGTGCATGCGGGTGACCGAGTCCCAGAGGTGATGGTGGAGCCTCTTTGGCGGCACATCTGGATTGGGCGGGGCCTCAAATCGAGCCAGTATTGCCCTTTCGTAATCGGCTAGCACGCTTGCCGTCTCCTCCGGCGTCGGGGCGTAAGGTGGACAGCATAGATGCTTTCCGTAAGCCCTACAACCATAACGACATTTGAATCTGACCCAATTGGCAACGACGACATCGCGAGCGGAGATGGGCCTTATATCCTCATGTACCTCACTGAGTTCTTCGAGGAGGCCATCCAGACTTGCGTTCACGGGAAGTACTCCGGATAGTCATCCCTGTTCGCCTGGACCGGCCTTCCTAGCTGTTGTGCCCTAATCCATGGATCGGACGAGAGGTACAATGGGGAGAGGGCGGTCGACCCCTCTGTTGCGTTTATCTGGACCGGATCCCCGAGTGGTCTCTCGCCCAACCAGTCGGCGCTCCAGTTAGTGGTGGTAATGTTGGTGGCAACGAGCTTTCCGTCTACGAGGGTCTTGCCCCTTGGAACCCCACCCCAGCTCCAGAGGTCGTTTGTCTTCTCTTCCTCCGTCGGGACGGTATTGTACTTCATGAACTCGTCAAGCCATGCCCGACCGAAGTCGCCTCCCACGCTCTGGGGGAGATCGGCTGCGGCCAAAGGGCAGAGAGATCCCAGGACCAGAGATATGACCAGGACTATGCCCATTCTCATAAAGTATCGCCATTACATATCGGACCTGCGATTGATAAAAGCCTTTCTGCAGAGCTTGATGCCCTCAGAAGGGGGGCATCCATTGGTTGTTTTGGCCATATGTGGCGTTGTTGACCAGAATGGGCTCCTGGTAGAGGGAACTTCCAAGCCAGTCGCTGTAGTTGTTGGCCTTTTTAGTAAGGTTGATCTCGACGAGCATGCCATCCTCAATTACCTTTCCCCTGGGCGTTCCTCCCCAGCTCCAGAGGTCGTTTGAAGCATCCGGCGATATATCGGTCTCCTTCTGGAGGGCATCGATCCAGGATCTGGCGAAGCTTCCGGATACGCTAAAGAAGCGATCTCCTTCGCTCGCATTGGAGGCTGCGAATGAGCCATCGGAATCTGTCGTCGGCGTGGCCATCGCCGCGACCGCTAAGGCCATCAGCGCAAGAATCAGAGATAAGTTTCTCATAGGATCCCCTCCCGGACAGCCCGTATCATGTGGGGATAAATAACCTTTCGTCGCTCGATTGGTCCTATTCGATCTTTCCTGCAGCGATCTCGATTGCCCGAATCACACTCTCCCTGGGGATGATCGTTGCAACGGGGATGGATAGTAGCTTCTCAACCGTTGGGCTGACGATTGGAGCGCACACAAGGGCCGCCGCCCCATCGCGCTCCGCTCTTATGGCGGCGATGATTGCCTCCTCTATCGTCGTTGCCGAGTACTCCCGGAGGACTAGCATCTTCTCACCTATGCGCATCCTCTTCTCGCTGATCTTGTCGAGGACCGGTCGTGCGGCGATGATTGCGATGAAGTTTCCCTCAGGGCCCTCGATCTGTCTGACGGTCTTTGCGATCTGTCTGAGGGTGGTGATGTTCGGCTCCCGATGTCCCGAGAGGATCTTGTAAAGTGTGCTCTGGGGTATTCCTGAGAGCCGGGAGAACTCCCTTGCGCTGAGCCCCAGATCGGAGAGGCCCTCCCTCAATGCCTCGCGGAGCTTCTCATCTGACTGGAAGGCCGCCCTCATAATCCTATCTGCATGGGGCATACTATCAGGATAGGCATGATGGATATTTGTACTTTTGGGATTATCGATTTAGATCTGAATTATATATGTGGTCATTGGGTTTCAGATCGCTATAATAGCCTTGATATGGGTGGCTTCATCGGGGGCCGTATGTTAATATCCCATTCATCTGCCTCATTTACCAACCTAAATGTATACGACAAGAGCTTGTATTATCACAATAAGGTTAAATTAGTGACCCAAATAGAAAACGTTATATCCCCTTCCAAACCATTTACACTTATGGGCGAACACTCGGTCAGGTGCACGGGATGCGGAGACCTCCTATATCCATGCTCCCTGAGATGTAGCAAGGACGATGGCCTTCCGAGGGCTGAGTATATCCAAAAGAGGATCGTCCCTCGCGACCTGCCCGGCATATGGAGGTTCATCGACTGGCTGCCAGTGCGCGAGCCTCTGCAGGGGCTGGGAGGACGGTCCGTGAGCTACAAGAGCTCTGGGCTCGCTAGGGAGCTAGGCTTGGAGAACCTGCTGATCAGCTTCTCTGGTTATTGGCCGGAGATCGGGGCCACATTGAGCGGCTGTTCGTTCAAGGATCTGGAAGCTGCTCCGACAATGCAGCGGCTTGTGGAGACTGGCGGAGGCATCATGGTGGTCGCATCAGCAGGAAATACCGCGAGGTCCTTTGCCCAAGTGGCGAATGCAGCCAACCTCCCGCTCGTGCTCGTGGTTCCAGAGGAGAGCCTCCATCGCCTCTGGGCGGTCGATGGGGAGGGCCCGATATGCCTTGTGGCAGTTGAAGGGGACTACAATCAGGCGATCGTCTTGGGGGAGAGGATCTCCTCAGAGGAGGGCTTCCAGGCCGAGGGGGGTGCCCGGAATATCGCTCGCAGGGACGGCATGGGCACGGTTATGATCGAGGCTGTGCTTCGCGCAGGAAAGCTTCCCCACCACTACTTTCAGGCGGTGGGAAGCGGAACAGGCGGCATAGCTGCTTGGGAGGCCTCGATGAGGCTTCTCGCGGACGGTCGTTTCGGGGAACGCCTCCCACGCCTTCATCTGGCCCAGAACCTGCCATGTGCTCCCATTCACTCCGCCTGGATGGACCTGGAGGGGCCAAAGTCCACATGCCCCCGAGGGATGTACGACGACGTCCTCTTCAATCGACATCCGCCTTATGGGATGCCGGGCGGGGTTGCAGAAGCCCTGCAATCAACCGACGGTGCGGTATATGGCGTGGGGAACGAAGAGGCAAAGGCTGCAGAGGTCTTATTCCAAGAGGCCGAGGGAATCGATATACTGCCCGCGGCAGCCGTTGCCGTTGCCGCACTGATCCAGGCAAGGCGTGCTGGTAGCATTGGGGATCGAGATCGCGTTCTTCTCAATATTACCGGGGGCGGCATCTCCCGGTTGAAGGAGGACTTCACAATGAATTACATCACAAATGATATGACGGTTCGCCACGGCGATTCTGCAGAGGAGGTCGTGGCAATGATCAAAGAGATATTGCGAGGGAGAGGCATATGTTGTTGACCATATTGGGCGGCCTGGACAAGGACGGCAGGCCCGAGGCGGTGGAGAGGATCAATATGGTGCGAGGGGAGATCCTCGGCATCGTCGGCCCCACTGGTTCGGGGAAGAGCACATTGATCGACGACCTGGAGCAGTTCGCTCAGGGCGATACATCCTCGCGCCGAAAGATACTGATAGATGGCAGGCCTCCCGAGGAGGCGGTCAGGAGCGATCCTCGCAAGAAGCCGGTCGCCCAGCTCTCCCAGAACATGCACTTCCTCGCCGATATGACTGTTGAGGAGTTCCTGGAGATGCACGCGAAAAGCCGGGGCAAGGGCCCTGAGATCGTCGACCGCGTCGTCGAGCTTGCAAACACCCTCACTGGCGAGCCTGTTCGGCGTGAGCATCACCTCACCATGCTCAGCGGTGGACAATCGAGGGCTTTGATGACCGCGGATATCGCAGCCATTAGCGACTCGCCTATAGTCCTCATAGACGAGATCGAGAACGCAGGGATCAAGAAGCAGGAAGCTTTGAACCTCTTGGCTGGAGAAGGAAAGATCGTCGTTGTCGTGACCCATGACCCCATGCTCGCCCTGATGACATCCCGCAGGATCGTCATGAAGAACGGGGGGATGGTCAAGGTGATCAACACTTCTGATGGGGAGAAGGGCGTCTTCTCCGACCTGCTTCGGGTGGACCGCTGGCTCTCAACGCTTCGGGAGGCCATTCGCCAGGGCGAGGCGGTGGGGGCAGCCCTTTGAGGCTGGCAGTGGTTGCCGGCACGCCTGGATCTGGGAAGACCTCGGTTCTTATGCACACGGCTAGAGCCCTCCAGGAGGCTGGACTCCGGCCAGCTGTGGTCAAGATCGATTGCCTTTGGACCGAGGACGACCAACGGTTCTCCCGCCTGGATATTCCGGTGCGCGTAGGCCTCTCAAAGGATATGTGCCCCGACCACTTTTCAATCTACAACGTGGACGATATGCTGGACTGGGCGACGGCAGAGGGCGCCGATATCCTTCTGAACGAGACGGCCGGCCTCTGTCTGAGGTGCGCCCCCTATCCCGACCGCGCCCTTGCGATATGCGTCATCGACGTGACGACAGGTCCAAACACTCCCCTCAAGGTTGGCCCCCTATTGACAACGGCCGACGTAGTTGTGATGACCAAGGGGGACCTCGTCTCCCAGGCGGAGAGGGAGGTTTTTCGGGAGAGGGTGCTCGAGGCAAATCCTCGGTCGCGCATAATCGAGGCTAACGGCCTCTCCGGGAAGGGTGCAACTGAGCTTGCCACGATGATTCGATGCGGTCCTGAAGCTGAGGGGGAGATGCTGCTTCGGCACAACCCGCCCCTATCGATATGCACGCTTTGCACAGGGGAGCTCCGCGTCGCAAAGGCGTATCACCGAGGCGTCCTTCGTCATCTGGATGGCTTCATGGAGTATCAGGGGGAGTGAGGGTGGAGGTCGAGCAGCTCCTTCCCGGGTTCAACTGCGGCGAGTGCGGGAAGCGAAGCTGTCGCGAGTTTGCCCGACACCTCTTGATGGGTGGGGATATCGAGGGTTGTCCCCCACTTAAGCAGGAGCGATTTTCCGAGAACCTCTCACGGCTGAAGGAGGAGCTTGCCCGAGCGAGGGGAGCGGTCAGCGCGGAAGAGATGATACGCGGCGTGATAGACGGCCTGGAGGCCGATCTCGCGCTCGCCCCTCTTGCAGGGGAGACATCCTGCAGGGAGGACATCCACCCATTCGATCCTTCCATCGCCTTGAATGGGGGTGATCTCCTGCGCTACCGCCCATTGGGATGTCCCATCACCCATTTCGCAAGGGTTCTCGCCTATAGCAATGGGGTCGCGACGGTCCATATGACGGGCCCGTTGCACTTAATGGGCTATCCGGATGCAATCTTCAAGGACGTGGGCCTCTGCATCGTCTTGGCCTTCGAGGGGCTCGTCTCCCGAGGGCGAGTGCCGGAGGTTGGGGAGACGGTGCGCTTCCTTCCCGAGCACTGCATGATGCAGAAGGTGCACTCCGGGGTCGTCGTCCACTCCGAGGGAAGGATGGTGAGGATAGAAGGAGTGGACCTGAAGGTCTGGTAGAACGGTTGGCCATCTGGACGGCCCTCCCTGGCTCATTTACTATTCGGCCAAATGTCCCCCACCTATATATACCTCTGCATACGCGAAATGGTATTGGTGGGAAGAATGGCACAAGTCAACGGAGACGATCTAATCTATAAAGGTCCATGGGTACGAAGCGCTCAGCAGAGGCTATTCCAAGTCCTTGAAGACGACTACGCCTTTCCGAGGGCTACCTGCCGATCTTTA
>JAFGMR010000002.1 GCA_016927425.1 Methanotrichaceae archaeon
GCCGACGTTGCAAGCGCTAACATCGGCGACACGGTTACCTACACGTACACGATAACGAACACTGGCGACACAACGATTAGCGGGATTACCGTCTCCGATAGCAAGATTGGTCCAATCACCCCACCTGCAACGGATATTGCGCCAGGCGAAGTTCTCAGCTTCACAGCAACCTACGATGTGACTGAAGCCGACCTGCCAAGCCCCCTGGAGAACACGGTTACCGTTAGCGGAACCGACTCTCAGGGCACTCTGGTCGAGGAAACTGCAGACGAGTCGGTCATTCTGACCTACGCCGCTTCCGTCGACGTCTCCAAGTCCGCAAGCAGGTCCAGCGCACCTATAGGTGAGACGATAACCTACACCTACACCATAACCAACACAGGTGAAGTGGCAGTAACCGATCTCGTCCTAACCGACGACCAGTTGGGTGAAATTGATCTCCCGCAGACCGGCTTGCTGGCCGGGGAGAGCATCACCGTCGAGATGACCTATCAGGCCGTCAAGGCGGACCTGCCTCGCATAGTGAACGTCGCAACAGTAACCGCAAAGGACAGCATCACAGGGAACGATATCGCTCCTGCAACCGCTACTGTGACAGTTAGTCTGAGCTATAACCCAGATTACACCGTCACCAAGACGGCCTCGGTCGAATCGGCTGCTGTTGGAGAGACTGTGGTCTATACCTATGTCGTGGAGAACACCGGAAATATCGCATTGGAGGAGATCATCCTGGTGGACGACCAGCTAGGACCGGTGACGCTCGACAAGACCTCGCTCCAGCTGGGGAAGAGCGCGACAGGCACGCTCGAATATACCATCATAAATGGTGACCTGCCCGGACCACTCGGCAACATCGTTACAGCCTATGTGACCGACATCACCTTCTTCGCCCTCGATGAGAAGTCGGCGAGCGAGTCGGTGGAGCTCACATACACAAGGGGCATCAGCCTCACCAAGACCGCCTTGCCCGAGTCGGCAGGACTTGGAGAGACGGTGACCTACACGTATACGATCGAGAACACCGGCGACACCACGATCTCCCTCACATCCCTTGTCGATGACGTTCTTGGGAATATTGGGCTTAGCGTGACAACGCTTGGTCCGGGCGAGAGCACGACGGCGACGGCAACCCATATCGCTGTAGACGCCGATCTCGAGGGCGAGATAGAGACGGAGATTACGAATACCGCCACGGTCACCGGAACGGATTCGATCGGGGGCCTTGAGGATACGGACAGTGCCACAGTGACGATCAGCCGCGCAAAGGTTGATCCCATTGCGGAATGCGTCTACCTTCATCCCGATGGCCACACCTACACGGTCTTCTTCAGCTACAACAACCACAACCCGGTTGTGGTGACGATACCCGTAGGAGATAACAATCGCTTCTCCAACAATCCACACGATATGGACAAGGGACAGCCAATCGTCTTTGAGCCGGGGCTGCACACCTACGTCTTCTCGGTGGATTCGGTGGATGCAGGGGTTGAGTGGCATCTCGACGGCACGAAGGCAGAGGCCAACAAGAATCATCCGGGAGCATGCAGCGGATCCTGCGAGATGGACGGTCCTGGATACCTCTGCACAAACCGTGAGGATCCCTTTAGGGCCGACGTGGTAGAGGAAGCGGGATTCACCTATGAGTACGCGTGGTACTGGGACGGCGCGCCAGTTGGCACCACTAAGATAATCTCGCTATCCGGAGCGGGCTACGAGCCGGAGAGCATGCATACCCTCATGCTCGTGGTGACCAAGAAGAAGAACGGCGTAACGTTCTCCGTGTGCACCAATACCAAGTCGATCAAGGTGATCGCAGAGCCGGAGGTGGGCATAGTGGCAGTTGCGGGAGGGGCGCCTGGCAGCTCCCCGCCCCCGGCAAGTCCCTTCATTTAGGGGCGGTGGGTAACGAGAGATCGAGATAGGGCCCCCGGTCGACCATATTCCGGGGACCCACTTTTATGATTTATATGTACAATGGGTCGTCGAGATTGTCGAGGGAAAGGGGGCATATGCAGTCCGATATTGGGGCTTTGCGGCGCGGTTTGGCCTGGCTGGGGGCGGTAGCTTGCCTTCTATTCATCCTCTTTATCCAGCCCTCGTCTGCATTCGATTGGCCCGACTGCAAGTTCCAGTGCCAGGCCAAGGAGGTGGTGGTGACAAAGGCCTGGCTTGGGGACGCTAACGGGGGAGATCTGCAGGGTTGTCGAGCAGACGCTCCCACTATGGCCTACATCTGGGCCGAGTTCTACAATCACGCTAGCAAGCCAAGATACGCGGTCATACTTCTCGCCGATGTATACGTAGGGGGCGAACTTATGCACACCTTCTTCGATCAAGGGGTCTGCGTCATGGAGTCAATCCCTTCAAAGGCGACGACGAGCGTCCCCGTATACTCCTTCCCTTGGACATGCGGCCAGGAGATCGAGCTCAGGCGCTTTGTGTTGAGCTGGGTGACTGCAAGCGGCACAACCTGCGATAACGCGAAGAGGATATGCAGCAATCGCAATACCAAATGCTATGGCGGCCTGGAGGCGGTGATCTCGGTGAATGCCCCACTGGTTGCCAACTTCAGCTGGGAGGAGGCCTGCATGGGACGGCAGACGCAATTTACCCCGGATGTGAGCGGCGGATCTCCGCCTTACGACTTCGTCTGGAACTATGGCGACGGCTCTCCTACGGTTGCGGAAACTCGTCCAAGCCACGTATACGAGATGCAGGCAAGCTATGCTGTGACGCTGCAGGTATCAGACGTCGCGGGATCCACGGCATCCGTTCAGAAGATCGTAACGGTCAGGGACTGCGATCCTCCTGTAGTAGAGGTGAAGCCGAAAGAGACATGCCCGGACGAGCCCCTGGCCGTTTCCGCCCGCGTGAATGACCGGGGAGGGGTCGCCTGGGTCAAGCTGATCAGCCCGGCTTCGATGGAGGAGATCTCGATGGACCTGGTAGCTGGGACCATCTTCGATGGTGAATGGGCAGGATCTCTCCGGCCCAGTCCGGCAGGAACTTCCGTGATATATTATGTCATGGCCCAGGATCTGCAGGGAAACCAGGTGGAGAGCCCCCAGATGGAGGCCTCATGGGAGGATCTGGCCCTCGATCTGGATATCGAGGCATCCATCGGGGGCTCTCCCCAGGAGTTCCGCCTCAAGCTCTCGGCCGAGAATAGCGGCGAAGCTGCCCTCGATGAGGTATGGATGACGCTCGAAGGGCCCCCTGGATCTATATTCCTATCGGCCGATATCGATCCATCCAGCCAGGTGAGCTCTGATGAAGGATGGGCGGTCGAGTGGAGGAGAAGTCCATTCCAAGCGAAGGGCTCGCTCGGTGTAATCGCACTCATCCGAGCGGAGGCGGTTGGACCTATGGAGATCGCCCTTCGAGGTGGCGGAATCCATGGCACCTGCCCGCCCCTCACGAGGGAGGCAACCGTTGTGGTGAGTAGCCATCGCGAGCCTGTCCTCCCCATCTTCGACTGCCTGGAGGAGCGGCCGGGTGGAGAGCTGCTTGCCCGTTACGGCTACATCAATCCCAATCCCTACCAGGTCATCATCTCGATAGGTCCATTCAATTCCATCCATGGAGGGATTGACGGAGCACAGCCGACTGAGTTCTCCCCAGGTGGACATTCTCCTTCCTTCGTAGTAGAGATGAGCGGGGAAGGCGTGGCCTGGGAGCTTGACGGCACGACTTCCTCTGCCACGGATCTCCGTTGTATCGACTGCCTCATCGAGGGCCCGAACCTCACCTGCACCAGTCATACGGATACCTACACAGCCGGATCCGGCGACTTCCTGGCAATCGTTTGGCTGGTCGATGGTGCCGAGGCCAGGGGCAGCCTCTCGGATGGCGGGAGGAGAATTGATGTAGATTGGGGCGTCTACGGGGAAGGAGACCACATGCTGGAGCTCGTCATCGAGAGACGGGCGGGGGATCACAATCGCTGCGCCATGCAGGTGAAGGTGATCGCAACGCCTGTTGGAAGGATTGAGATGGTGGAGTAGGTGAGCAAAATGGCCGGACGGCTACGCTACGCGGGAAAATTGATCTCAGGGGCGCTCTTGATACTCTCAGCCATGCTGATGTTCTCGATCTTTCTTGCATCGAGCTCCCTAGCCCTTGATGAGGTCATCTCAGGAGATAGCTGCTCATTTGCTCCTAAGTCCCTCAGCCCAATGGGAGAACCTCTATCTCAAGGGGGCCTGATCGTCCTGTGGGAGGCAAGCCATGGCGAGCCACTCTCGTCCACGGATTGGGTTTTCAACTGGACCGCGCCAGAGGTCGATTCCCCCCTGAAGGTTACAATTACCCTTATGGCAGCCACTGTGGAAGGCGGATGCATCTCGGAGAAGGAGATCGAGGTGACTGTGAGGCCGAAGATCGCAAAGATCTCCATCGAGAAGGGCTGCATATTCTCGCCGCCGGTTATGGTCGGCCATAACGTCACCTACACCTACAACGTGACCAACACCGGAGATCTTCCACTCGGCAACGTTCTACTGGAAGACGTCCAGGACTGGGGGACGGGATGCCAGCCGGTCCTCGTGAGCGGCGATGGCGGATTCCTCGATCCGGGGGAGACCTGGATCTATCATTGTCTCTACACCATCCCTGATCCCTCCGACTACATCCGTCTCAGGACCATGGGGGAGAGATCAGCGAGGATGATGCTGGAGCTGACCCAAAGGATGTTGGAGATGAGGAGTCGGCTGCAAATAAAGCTGGAGAACCTCAGAAGTCTCTATAGACGCTTCGATTCGACGAAAGCAGTCCTCTCCGTGGAGCACGAGGTCCGGGACGGGATCGATTTCACGGTCTATCGTTATGAGCATTTGGGGAGTGGGGAGATCCTAACGAGGTGGATGGGACCAAGCGGTGTCGCAGGATTCGTCAACTACACCGATCCCATAACGAACTCTGTCCTCATAACCTTCTTGGGCCCGGACGGTTCCGTGGAATCGGAGGCATACTACTCACCTCGCACCAAGGAGTACCTCAGGATCGAGTACGACAAGCCCACAAGGGGCTATAGAATATTCACAGTTATCGATTACAATACAGGTGACACGCTGATCATCCTCGAGGACGCAGCAGGCAATGTCCTCAACATGGAGTACAGGAAGATCCCAGGATATCGTCCCTTCGTGGAGAAGGTATGGGCGAGGAATGTGGCGATGGCAACCGCCATGGGTCCTGGTGGGGAGACCGTCTTTGATCTAGATAACTACTCACTGGAGATATCCAAGCCTCTTCCCTTCTTGAGCATATCTAAGAGGTCAGAGCACGAATATGTGGAGCCGGGAAGAGACCTGACGTATTTCATCACATATAAAAACGAAGACGGCGATGCGCATGATGTGGTGATCCAGGAGAGCTACCCCAGTAACGTAACGTTCAAGTGGGCCAATCCCGCCCCGGATGTGGGCATCAATAATAGATGGAGTTTGGGAACCTTGGCAAAGGGGGAGAGCGGGACCATAACTGTGGTGGTGAAGGTCGCTTCCAATGTCGCGGCGGGGATGGCCATAAACAACTCGGTTAACATCACCTGCAGGGAGAACAGCTCTGCAATGGCACTAGTGACGACGACGGTCACCGGGGTGAGGCTGATTATCAACAAGACGGCAAGCCCTGATCCGGCCAGGAAAAATGCCCCTCTGACCTACACCATAACATACGCCAATCTGGGGACGGATAGGGCAAGAAATGTGACGATACACGACTGGCTGGATTATCAATATGTGAAATTCATAAACGCAGATCCTCACGAGACCGGCCGGCATAATATTACGGATGATATAGCGGATCATATATGGTGGCATATCGGGGATCTGAATCCTCATGACTCGGGGAGCATCGCTGTGACGGTGGATGTGACGGGGGCTCCAGATAAGGTCTCAAACGTCTACCGGATCGATTACAACAATACAACGGGTAAAGACTTCATGCTCATTACTCCCGTCTTGGCTCCGGGAGGCGAGATCTGGATAAACAAGACCGCGGACAAGACGGCGTACAAACGAGGCGAGCTTGTCAACTACACCATCCTCTATGGAAACAATGATCCCAGCAGAAAGGCAACGGACGTCACGATTTGGGATACCCTCCCCGATGTCGTTCTAGAGAGCGTCTACCCTTATCCGACCCAAGTTAGCAAGAATCTGCTAAAATGGGAGAATTTACCGGATCTGGATCATGGTGAGAACGGATCCATACTCCTGGTTGTGAGGATCCCCGAGACTCCCAAGATCGCATTCGATATGAGCCAGTCGGTGAGCGGCGAGGGCTACGTCTACGTCAACAAGAGGCTCTCGACATCTCAGAAGAAGATCAGCCTCGTCAACAAGGTCAATATATCCGCGAAGTACGTAACTGATACTACTCCGCAGGTAAACACCTCCACATCCACGGTCACAATCCTTGGAGAAGCCGGCACAAAGGTGATCACAACCGAGCACGGAAGCGGCTACTACCAGGAAGACGAGATTGCAACGCTCCGGACCAGCAACAAGAGCATATCGCTGCAGAAGGATATCTTCGCACAGCACGAGAAGACGAGCTTTGCCCTCCCCGGCAATAGAGAGGTCGACTTCGACTCGCTCTGGTCCGACCGGACGAAGGTCTCGAACTACGCGAGAGGGGATGCGCTCTCGGAGAGCTATCGCTACATGGAGACCGTGGATAAGAACAGCTCCTTTGTTGCAGACCTCAACCAGACGGTCTACTCCTCCGAGGCCGAGTTCAGCGGCGGCATGGCCAGCATGGCTTACGCAAAGGGCACGGCAAAGCATGCCGATGTGGAGATGATGGACGATTACCACGGCAGCTTCAGGGTGGTGCAGTCGCTCGACTCCTATGGGAGCAGCGTGAAATATGCCAAATCCTCTAGGGGATCCGGATTTGCCGTCTCGGAGAAGAGCTCGGGGGGGCTTAGATCCTATGAGGGGGGAAGCGGCTATTATATCTCGGAGGAGGTCATGCAGACGGGGTTTGCAAAGAAGGACTCGCGGATGGTCTACGCTCCAAGCAACCAGAGCGCTAGTGGCCAAAGCATCAACTACTCCTCTCTGTGGAGGGAGGAGATGTCAACCTGTGATCCGGGAGAGGGGACCTACATTGGAGAGGAGATCAGAGAGGCCTCCTATATCAGGAAGGAGTCGGAGATGGGCGAGTCCTCGCTCTCCATTTTTGGGGAGTTCAACGGCACAATGGATATCGAGGCGAGGAAGGAGATCGCTCCTGGGAACGTCACAATAGGCGTCGAGCAGAGGCTCATCGGCCATTATGAGATGGATACTGCAATCAGCATAGCAAAGCCGGCAAAGCACCTCTATCCCCATGTGAACGCGACCTTGGTCGCGTACAGGGAGGATGAGGCCACCATTCTCTTCGTGATCAACGTGACAAACGACGGCAACAAGCTACTGCAGCCGATAAACGTATCCGCTCATCTCTGCGATGACCTCCTCTTCTTTAACTCAAGCCAGAGGCCCGAGGTGAATGGACAGTGGATCAACTGGACCATTCCATCGCTCGAGATCGGGAGGACGAGGTCGATCGAGCTGAGGGCCAAGTTTGTGGAGGGCAATGAGGGCTTTTCCAATGCAGTGAACGTAACGGCTTTTTACGCGGGCGGCGTTGTGACTGCGGAGGATGCGGTGAGCTTCCATCCGGACTGGCTATTCTGCTGCCCCGGAAAGCCGGAGAAGATCGAAGCGAACGCCTCTGCAATTCAAACGGAGATTTCGAGCTCACAGTGGAAGCCTGGGGACTGCATGAACATCACCTACATGAACGTCACTAGCCAGGGGATGGACTGCATGGGGGAGATGGATGAGTATTACGATCAGCTGAAGGATTGCGATTATATTTGTCCTTGAGGTGGCTTTGGTCCAAGTGTACCTCATCCCCATAACTCCCTCTTTTGAGCCGGTGTTGAGGTCCAAGGATCATCAGATATCAAAAAAACTGTGAATATTGTCGCGGCGGATGGGTGCGGTCCAAGGGAATCCGGCTCGCCACAATGGATGAACTGCACGGAAATCTCTTTATAGTATAAACAAGGGAGTTTCTTATGGGTGAACATTTGAGTGGGAAGACGGATAAGTTGCGGGAGCTTGTCTTGAAGATCTCCTCCAGCACCAAGGTCGTCGAGAAACAGGCCACCCAACACGGCAATCTTCGGGGCAGCTCGGAGATCGAACGTGCGCTCTTGGGGGTCGTCTGCCAGATGATCAAGGTCTATAATATCCAGACAAAGCTCACCCCTGAGCAGCTTGCTGCAGTCGTAAGGCTATTCTATAAAGGTCTCAGCGATACGGAGATCGCCGAGCAGCTTGGCGATCGGGCCCTCAATAAGACAGTTAGTCGGGCCAGGATCAAGCTACATCTATTTCGCGAATCCGATTTGAGGCCCCCATTCGAGAAGGAGGATTTCATACGCCTCACAGAAGAGGGGCGCTCGGTCAAGGAGATTAGCGAGACCTTGAGGGTTGCGCCGTCCACCATAAGCGAATATCGCAATATATTCGAAAGCAGGCAAGCCTCGGAGAGGGATGGTTACACTAAGCAGTTCGAGGAGATCCTGTCAGACCAGGACGTCTCGGAGAGGATGGTCTCCCACATCTCCAAGGATGGATTGCAGGACACAATAGATACCGATTATGAGGCGGCGGAGGCCTGAAAGCTAGATAACCTTAATGGCCCTGCATCACCCAATCTTTTTCGGATCGCTTAGATCATCCCAAACGCGGTCAGCGTAAGGATCGCAAGCATCCATTCGCCATCTGCGAACAGGTCGAGGGATGTTGGGCTCTCGTCGCTTTCGGATGTGTATGATGCATGCCTATCCATATAGAGCACAAGCCAGATCCCCATGGAGATGGCGCGTTCTGCCGTGCCGGAAAGCAACGGCCATAGGGCGCTGTTGATCAGTAGCAGGAGTGGCGAAGTCCTTCTGGCTCCAAGGATGAGCGGGAGCGTCCTCACACCTGCCGTACAATCGCCCCCTTTCATCACATGTCCGAACAGACGAAGATATGCCTCGTGAGGCTTCTGTGAACCCTGTCTCGATGTGCTTCCAAAACGGAGAAGCCCGCCCCCTCTATCGGATCGGATATGGGTCGATCCGCAACAACGACCATCCTCCTTTCTTCCTCCAGGACGCGCCTCATCTCCACAAGGCTCTCCTCAAGCAATCGGTCCCTGGAAGAGGCTCGAATCACAGCCGACCTCCCATATGGGGTGTCGGATACAACGCTCTGGATGGATCCATCGGCCAGGGGAAGCCTCAAGGCGTCGCCGACGAGCAAGGCGCAGTCGAGGCCTGCCAGATTGGCTCTGGATCCACGCACGAGCTTCTCCTGGACGTCGAGGCCTACGCCCCTCATCCCTGCGAGACAAGCCTCGACGAGGATGCCTCCTGTGCCGGCGAAAGGGTCGAGAAGCCTCTCCCCCTCCCTTGCCTGGGAGAGGTTGACGAGGGCGCGGGCCATGCGGGGCATGAGCACTCCCGGGTAGAAGAAGGGCTTCTTGTGGGGGCGGCGACCCTCGTAGCTGCTCCTGTCAATGGATGCAACGACCCTGCCAAGAACCACCCTATCCCCTATGACGAGGCCCCGAAGCTCCATCTCCGGGCATGTCAGGTCGGCCTTGTAACCGCGTCCATGGAGGGCACGGCCGACCTCCTTCTCCACGTCCTGGCTGGAAAGATCGCCCTCCTTGATCTTTCGAGCGCGTATGCGATACCTGAGAGCCGGCAGGTCCACATCCCCCATTGCAGCGGAAACGGCAGACGGCATTGCAGGGGAGATCGCAATCAGCTCCATCACCCTGTGGGTGAGGGCAAGCCGTCTGCCCAGATCCGGAAGGTCGGGGCGGTCGATCTCCATAATCAGGCACTGATCGAGCCAGTCGACCTCCTTGTAGCCTTGCGAATGGATCTCCAGGAGGGCCAAAACCTCGCTTCGGGGGAGGGTTGGATGCTCCCCCGAGAGCTCGAATGCGTAGAGGTGCCTCATCCCTAACGCATGTAGTTGTTCAGGTTCATGTAGTCGAACTCGTCATCGTTCAGGACGTTCTCCAGGAAGTTGAAGAGGGTTCGACGGACGTCGTCCGAGAGGAGAGGGTACCAGGTGGGGCTTGCGACCACCACCGCCCTGAAGGCGAAGAATGGGGCGATGACCTTCAAGAGGTCCTCGTCGCCGCTCTTCTCCAGATAGTTCTGGAAGAATAGCTCGAATAGGTCCTTCAGCCCTCCGGAGAGGTGCCGGCTCTTTTGAACCGAGTAGAAGATGTAGTTCATGGTCATCGCAGTGATGTCGTCTGCGGCCTCTCCCCACTCGCCACGGCTGCGATCAAGAACTGTGAACTTAGAGCCCTCGCCAAACATCACATTCCAGGGATGGAAGTCGCCATGTACCTGGCAGAGCCTGTCGGTCATGCCCCTCAGCTTCCAGCGCCACTCGACGCATCTCTTCTCGATCTCGCAGAGCTCGTCTGGGTCGAGAAATGCGGGGCTCTCGGGATAGTCGTCGAGAATTCCCATGATGCACTCGCCATGCCCTACTATATCCCTGATCTTGCGCTGCCAGAGCGAGGGACAGTCCCTCTTGACCTTATGGATCTCCGCGAGGTAGCTGGAGAGGGCAACCACTCGCTTGAGATCGAGGTCAGAGACCCCTTCCTCCTTTATCCTCTCCAGATCGAAGAAGTACTCGCTGCCCTCAACGCGCTCCATCAGCAAGAAGTACTCCTGCGCCTCGCCACAGGAGACGAGCCTTCCCTCGCCGTTGAAGTAGCCCACATCGAGGGATCGCACATGCTCGGGGAGATTTCCAAAGGCCGAGTGCTGCCAGATCAGCACCTGGGCTCGGTCGGAGAAGTGATCGTGGCCGAAGCCGTACTGCACCCTCATCGTGGAGAGGACGGCGGAGCCTTGGTCATCGCCTAGCCGATACTCCAGGAGGAGCGGGCTTCCATATCCAAAGCCCTTTACGTCCCCCGTTGTGGGTATGGTCTCTCCCATTCGCCGCATGCTGATGAGCTCGAGGTCCTCTCCATAGAGGCTTTGCAGGTAATCCTCGACCCTCTCCTTCTTCAGGTCCATGGGAGCACCTCAAGTCCCCATATGCCAGCTGTGGAGGTACTCATACTGTTCCGGCGTGAGCTTCTCGATCTCTATCCCCATCGCGTCGAGCTTCAGCGAGGCCACGCGGCGGTCGATCTCCACGGGCACGGAATAGACCGCTTTTTCGAGGCTTTTCCCATTCTCCGCTATGTAGCGAACCGATAGCGCCTGGTTCGCAAAGGACATGTCCATGACCTCTGGGGGGTGGCCGTATGCCGCGGCGAGGTTGATCAGCCTGCCCTCGGCGAGAAGGTAGAGCCTCCTTCCATCCTCCATCATGTATTCCACAACGTTCTCCTGGATCTCCGTCTTGGATGTCGCAAGCGCTTCCAATGCAGGGATGTCGATCTCCACGTTGAAGTGGCCGCTGTTTGCAAGGAGCGCCTGATCCTTCATCAGCCTGAAGTGCTCCTCCCGGAGGACCGAGATGTCGCCGGTGAGGGTGACGAAGAGGTCGCCGAGCGGCGCTGCGATGCTCATGGGCATCACGCGATATCCGTCCATGGCAGCCTCGAGAGCCTTTCGCGGCTCGACCTCGACTACGATGACGTTTGCACCAAGCCCCCTCGCGCGGGAGGCAAGTCCTCTTCCGCACCAGCCGTATCCTCCGACGACCACGGTCTTTCCTGCGAAGAGGAAGTTAGTGGCGTTGAGGATTCCGTGAAGCGTGGACTGGCCTGTGCCGTAGCGGTTGTCGAACATCATCTTCGTCTCGGCGTCGTTTACGGCGATCACGGGATACATCAATGCCCCGTCGTCAGCCATTGCGCGCAGCCGAAGGACGCCGGTCGTCGTCTCCTCGCATCCGCCAAGGATCTCCCCCAAGAGGTGCCTGTGTTCCTTGTGGATCATGGCGATCGTATCTGCGCCGTCGTCAAGCGTCACGTTGGGCCGGAGATCCAGGGCCTTTGTTATGCAGTCGTAGTACTCCGTCTCGTTCTGGCCGCGGAAGGCATAGACGTGAAGCCCCCGGGCAGCGAGGGCAGCTGCGACGTCGTCCTGTGTGCTGAGCGGATTGGAGCCGGTGATTGCGATCTCCGCTCCCCCCTCCTGCAGCGTTAAGATGAGGTTTGCCGTCTCCACCGTTACATGGAGGCAGGCGACCACCCTCACCCCTTCTAGCGGCCTCTCGCTTGCAAACTCCTCCTTGATGCTCTGGAGGACGGGCATGTGCCGCCGGGCCCACTCGATCCTTCGCTCACCGATCTCGGCCAGCTTCATATCCTTTACTACGCTATCCTGCATAATATCACCTGAAGAGATCCTTAATTTCGAAGACCGTGCAGCAGCTACTTAAAACCGACCGGTGATCGAATGCCCTGTGTTCTATCTGGTAGACACGCGAATTATTTTTTGATCCAGCAGCCACCTTTAAGCCGATCTTTGGCCGAAGCGACCACTAGATCTATCTAGCCCTGCCAAGGAGAACCCATTCTATGAGCCTCTCCGCAACCCTCCTTGGGACCGGCGTCGGTATTCCTCAGATCGGCCGCTCCCAGTCGAGCCTCCTTATCGAAGGAGATAGCCGTCTTCTCTTCGACTGCGGCGCAGGGACGCTGAACCGCCTCTCCGAAGCAGGGAAGTCCCCTCTCGATATAAACACCGTATTCCTGAGCCATCTCCATCTGGATCACGTCTCCGACCTGCTCGCGCTTGCCAAGGCCCGCTATCTCATGGGGACGAGCTGGCTCTCCCTTTACGGGCCAAAGGGCTCGGCCTCCTGGCTGAAAGCCCTACAGGCGATCTATCCATACCTCGCGGAGATGGTGATCTCGGTCCATGAGCTAGAAGCGGGAGATCACCTGGATCTGGGGGCTTACAGCATCAAGACGGCCCGGGCTGTGCATAGCGTTCCAGCGCTTGCATATGCGGTCTCAACGGAGTCCCGGTCAATCGTCTACTCGGGCGACACCGAGCCGTGCCCCGAGGTCGCAGAGCTTGCCAGAGGGGCGGACCTTCTTATCCACGAGTGCTCGTTTCCGGAAGGAGTGCAAGTCACAAACCACACCACGCCCCGGAGGCTCGGAGAGATGGTAAAGGAGGTCGACCGAATAGTCCTGACCCACCTCTATCCCCAGGCAAAAGGAAGAGAGGCTGAGATGGCAAGGCTCGTCGCAGACCTCTCGAAAACGCGAACGGAGGTTGGGCGCGACCTGATGAGGGTAGTGGTCTGAATATTTCGCAAAGCTCGCGCCTCGCGCCCCGGCGATCACAGGTGGAGCGAGAAGCTTCCTTCATCGATTCTAAACAATCTCACGAGGATCTGCTCCATGGCAAGGCAGAGCCTCCGGCTTCGAGCCGACTCGCTGTCCATGCCGGGCTGGTGGAATAGGTAGACGACTGAAGCTAGCAGGAACTCGACCATCTCCTGGGGATGAACCGCGTTCATCCTCCGCTCAGCGATTCCCTCCTCGACGACGCCGACGATCAGGGGGGCGAGCCTTGCGACGGTGCGGCGCTCCATCTTCTCATGCATCACAGCATTGCTCTCCTCGTGGATATGCTCCATCAGCTCCCTTTTCCCTACGGAGAGTCGAAGGATTGCGTTAATTATCCGGTTGAGCTTTGATACCGGGTCAGTTTCAGCGGATATGATCTCCTCGATCTCCATCTCCAGCTCGTCGAGGTTCTTCTCGACGACGGCCTCGAGCATCGCCGCCTTGGAGCGGAAGTAATAGTAGAAGGTTCCCTGGGCGACATCGACCTCTCGGACGATATCGCTTACCGCCGTATTCTCGTAACCACGCTCAAGGAAGAGCCGCTCGGCTACATCTATCAGCTCTCGGCACCTCTCTCCCGGATCTTTGCTTACGCGACCCATAGCTCTACCGTATCGACTGACTTATCGGTCGCAGTCCTCGGTTAAAAAGGCTCCCGCGAAAGATCCGGCCTTTCTCCGCGGGTCATCCAATCGGCGCGAAGATCTCCGTCTCGATCTCCTCTGGGGGGACCTCCCTTGGATCGTTGAGGTATATCTCCCTCGTAGGCCCGATTATGCTCTTGTTGTTCTCCTTCAGCCAGGCAAAGAACCTCTCATATGTCGGGCCGCAATCCTGATATGGTCCCTTGTGCACGACGCGAGCCATCTCCCCTCCGGGAAGGCGATAGCATTTGAACTCGCCGCTTGCCTCCACCTCCTTTCCAACCGGCACCACAACCTCTATATCGGCGCATCTATCCCTGTCGGCCGCCTCTGCCTCGCCAACTGTCGTCTCATGGCAGATGAACGTGGGCCGCCCTTTTATGGGGGCCCTCTTATTTGCGGCGTACTGGAAGAGCTGGGGTATCATCTGTGCGATCTCCTCATAGGCGCCCTTCCGACGCAGCGCCAGGACGAGCTGGGGCTCCAAATTCACGATGGTTATCTCCTCCATCTGTTTACACCTCCAAAACCCTGCATCTACTCGGGAGGCGAGGGGCAAAATAGGTTTTGGCCAGGGCATGCGTCTGCCGATCTCGGCGGGATGGCGTCTCATCTGCAATCCACGAAGTCGGACAGCCTCATCTGGCGTCCGGCCCCCGCCGTTTGGCGGGCGGGCATAGGCTTATGCTGGATGCAGTCCAATGATGGCATGATGTATCCGGCTGCGATAGCCCTTCTGCAGGCGAGGCTCTCGGCCATCGGAGCAGGGGCGCTGGATGCTGCAAGCGGCATCTGGCAGCCCTTGGATGCCTGCAGCTACATCGCCGAGGCCCTGTTCTGGCTATGGATCGAGGCTATGCGGGCCCTTGTCAGAATCGGGGCTGTATCCTACGTCCTTGAGGCGCTTGCTGGACTGATGCTGACCATCTTGAAGGTCATCCTATTGGGCCTTGCCCTCCTCTTCATATTCATGCTGCTGAGGAGGCTCTTCAGAAAGGATGATGGATTGCTGATACTCCCATTCCAGGTCGGGGGGGATCTTCCGGGCTACAGCGGGGCTGCCATCTCCGATCTTCTGGCCTTCCATCTTGAGCGAATAAAGGAGATCCATAGGGCCGTAGGCAGCCAGCCCGACGGCGTCCCTAAGCGCCAGCAGATCGAGGCCAGGCCGGTCGAAGCCTCGGGAGAGGGCGGTGAGCCGAGGCTCATGATGGCCATGGCCAGCTACGCCTTCGACCTTCCCAAGGCCGTGCTGAAGGGAGAGGCTCTCGAGTACAGGCTTGCCGATGGGGGAAGCCTGGGCCTGGCCGGCGTAACGTTGCCCTTGGGGCCACTACTGCTACTGCTGCGTGGATTGTGCCCCTGGGGCGATCGCGATACCCTTGAGGGAAGCCTGCAGAAGTATGGCTCCGGCGTTCGGCTTGTGGCCCAATTCAGGAGGGGCTCGGTAGATCGTCAGGCCCATCTCTTCAGCCGGGAGGCCATGGGCGAGAAAGAGCCCGAGAGCCTTGTGCCCCGCATGGTGGAGGAGATGGCCTATCAGTTGGCCCTTCTCCTGGCTCGGGGTTCCAAGAGCGAGGTTCGCCCTGAGCCAAAGGTGCCTAGATCATGGAAAGCATTCCAGCACCAGACCGAGGCTCTGGAGAGGATCAACTGCTACTCCATCACCCAGAATCCCGCTGACCTTGACCAAGCCGCAAGCCGGGCCCTCCTTGCCAGGAGGGCGGAGCCTGGTTCCAGATACGCTGCGGACCTGATCGAGTTTCTGGCAGATGCCTATTTAGAGATAAACAGGTTCGATGAGGCTGATCTACTCTATGGGGATATCTCTGAGATCAAGCCCGCAGAATCCGCATTTGGCTTGGGATTGGTCTATCTGCTTCAAGGAAGGAATGATCTGGCCTTAGATGCTTTCGACTGTTCTATCGCTCTGAATCCCAATGTTGCAAGTTTCTGGTATGTTAAGGGCTTAGCCTTTGTTGCCTTAGGTCGTCGTGATGAGGCTCTTGCAGCCTACGAAGAGGCTATCCGACTGAATCCCGATGAGGCAAGTTTCTGGTATGTCAAGGGCTTAGCCTTAGTTGCCTTAGGCCGTCGTGATGAGGCTCTTGCAGCCTACGAAGAGGCTATCCGACTAATTCCCGATGATGCAAGTTTCTGGTATGTCAAGGGCTTAGCCTTTGTCGCCTTAGGCCGTCGTGATGAGGCTCTTGCAGCCTACGAAGAGGCTATCCGACTAATTCCCGATGATGCAAGTTTCTGGTACGTCAAGAGCATGGCCTTGCTCGCTTTAGGTCGTTGTGATGAGGCACTCACAGCCTCCGAAGAGGCAATCCGATTAAATCCCGATGCTGCAAGCTCCTGGTATATAAAGGGAAATGCTTTGGTCCCTATGAACCGCCATTATGAAGCCCTTGCAGCCTACGAAGAGGCAATCCGACTGAAGCCCAATGCTTCAAATTTCTGGTACGTCAAGGGCTTAGCCTTGCTTGTCTTAGGTCGTCGTGATGAAGCCCTTGCAGCCTACGAAGAGGCTATCCGACTAAATCCAAATGACGCCGGCGACTGGTATGTCAAGGGCTTGGCCTTGGTCGCCTTGAGTCGTTATGAAGAGGCTCTCGCAGCCTACGATCGTGCAATCGAACTGAAGCCCGATTATGCATCAGCCTGGTCCAACAAGGGCGTTGTCCTTGGCAAGCTTGACCGTCCGGAAGAAGCCATCGAGGCCTACCGCAAGGCCCTCGAATTCCGGCCTGATGACGCAAATGCCCTCGGCAACCTCGCGGGCCTCCTCCTCTCCTTGGGCGACGCCGCGGGCTTCGAGCCCCTGCGCCGCGCCCTTGCGCTATCTGAGAAGGACCCGGCCCTAAAGCCCCTCCGCCTGGAGTGCCTCTTCTACCTCTACGCCCACACCCACGAAGCCCCGGAGCGGGAGAAAAGCTTGCAGGAGATCGAGGCGCTGCTAGCCGATGGGGTGCGGTCCCCCGGCTGGGATCTCTCGGCGAACGTGCGCCGGGCGAGGGGGGAGCATCCGGATCCCGAGCAGCTGGAGGAGCTTGCCCGTAGAATCGCAGGCGGGGAGGATTCCGGGCAGGGGTGAGGGAGCATCTGAGCCCTTACAGCTCCCCACGCCAGCGAGATCTGAGCGATCCCTAGAAAACGGCCTTCGGCTCCTTGGGGACTTCGATAGAGTGATCGCCGATCGGGGGTAATGCAAGCCCTAATCGAAGCCTTAATGCGATCCAGCCCTCGATCACGCCGGCAAGGTTTTCCCTGCACTCCTCCTGTGTCTTTCCCTGCGCCCAAACGCCTCTGAGCTCTGGAACCTCCCCATAGAAAGGCTCGGGATCGTCTATGATCTCATGGGATGCCCGATCCATGGCAGCGGCGATGTACTCGGCAAACATATCTGGGGTATATTGCGTGCTGGATCCTGGATGCTGCAGACTATTCCCCCACCATCTCCTCTCCCACAACCTCCCACGTCTCCCCCGCCCTCTGGAGCAAGAAGAGGTATCCGAGTCCCGCATCCCAGTTCTCCAGCTCCTCCACGAAGACCAGCGCCTGGTCGCCGGACTCGCTATAGCCGACTGCTGAGAGGCCGAGTATCTCCCGGGCCTGGGCGCCCGGGCTTGCGAGGCGATAGGCGCCCTTAAAGGAGAACTTCCTCTCTAGAGGACGATCCACAGCGTTTGCTGCGAGGAAATCGTCGAGGGTGCTCCGCTCTATGGATGGCGAGGCGTGGCCGAAGTTGGATCGAATCGGCGCATGGGATGGATAATGGGTGTAATCCCTGATGGTGACGGCGTCTGGCCCCTTCTCCTCGGCGAGGCCCTCTATCACCGCCGAGTAGACGGCGTAATCCCTCTCATCGCCTTCCGAGATGCATCCGGCCAAGGCCAGGCCTAGGAGGAGGATGGCAAACCTGGAGGGGATGCTCGCGCTCGACGATCTCATCTTGGCATCGCCCCGTAGCCGTTCAGGCCACCTGCTTTCCTGCGGCCGGCCCCCACATGGCGTTGTAGATGGCCTCCACCTTGACGACGATTGCGGCCTTCGCCGGAAGCTTGGGGTTGATTCCGTGCACCCAGCTTGCCATCTCATCGTGCACAGCCCCTGACTTATGCACCTCGACGCGGCCCTTGATCTGGAAGGACTTCTTCGTCTCCGAGCTGTAGCAGAGCACGGAGATCTGGGGGTTCTCATCGAGGTTGTGCGCCGTCTTGTAGAAGAAGTTGTCTGCGATCAACAGCGTCTCGTCGTCGATGATCTTTAACAATCCCACGAAGACGACATTAGGGACGCCATCCTTGCTCGCTGTTGCGATCGGAACGGGCTTCTGTTTCTCCAATGTCTCCCTCACTTCAATTGGCATCTTCACCATATCAAATCACCATATTGGTTAACGATTGCAATTTATTTATCCCTTGCGTCCCGACAGGATTTTAGGAAGTGGGACGGAAATCCCCTGTAGGATGCGGCGTGGAGGTGGACGTAGTTGGCAAGCATCCCGCGGTCGATTATCCCGTCGAGGCCGCCTGCGATTCCCTCGCCTCGATCAAGTCGCATTGCGTACTCGACCTTCGCGTCGTCGTCGAGGACAAGCTCCGAGTGATGGAACTCGTGGCCCAGGAAGGAGGAGCCCGCAGGGCCGAGCAGGCAGTCGCGGGAGAGCCGGCCGCTTATGTAGCTTACGATCCTCCTCTTTCCCTTCCTGGCAATGCCTGGGACGAGGCCGACGAAGGAATGGCTCTCGGTCTCGCCATCGGACCTGGGCCACTCCATCTCCCTTGCGAGATAGATCAGGCCGCCGCACTCGGCGTATATGGGAAGCCCCGCCTCCTGTGCTCTTGCGATCGAGCGCATCATGCCGGCGTTTCGGCTTAGGTCTTCTGCATAGATCTCGGGGTAGCCGCCTCCGATGTAGAGGCCGTCGACATCGGGCAATGAATGGTCCCGAATAGGGCTGAAGGGCACGACCTCGGCTTCGCTGAGCTCCATCAGCTCCAGGTTATCGCGATAGTAGAAGTTGAATGCCTCGTCGAGGGCAACGCCGATTCGAAGCCCCTCGCCGGCTCGGGTTGGCAGATAGAGGTCGGGCTCCGGAAGATCGAGGGGCTTCGCCTCTCCTGCAAGCTCGAGTATCCGGGGGATATCGAGCCCTTCCTCCACGATCGCCCTGATGCGGCCCAATCGCTCGATGAACCCCTCGTGCCTAATCTCCCCTTCCATTAGGGGCACGAGTCCTAGATGGCGCATGGCAAGGTGCATCGACTCGTCCCTGTGGATCGCGCCTACGACCTCAACTCCTGCATGGGCCTCGATCTCCCGGCGGGCCTTCTCCTCGTGCCTGCCTCCTCCAACCTTGTTCAGTATCACCCCAACCATCGAGACGCCCGGATCGAACTCCTTGTAGCCCTTCACGAGGGCGGCTGCGCTCCTCGTAATCGATCTCGCATCGACCACCAGGATGACGGGCAGATCGAGCAGCTTTGCGATCTGGGCAGTCGAGCCGATATCGCCATCGTAGCCCTCGTATAGGCCGCGGACGCCTTCTACCACGGCGATTCCCGCGCCACGGGCAGCATGGTCGTAGACCTCCTTTACCGTCCGGCCGTCCATGACGTGGCCGTCGAGGTTCCGGCAGGCTCTCCCCGTGATCCATGTGTGGTAGCTCGGGTCGATGTAGTCCATGGCAACCTTGAAAGGCTGGACCAGAAGGCCCCTTGCCCGGAGAGCCGATAGGAGCCCGGCTACGATCGTGGTCTTGCCGCTCGAGCTTCTGTCCCCGGCTATCAGGATGCGGGGAACCTCCGAACTGCGGGTGGCCGGTCCTTCGTTCGATGATACTCCACTCGACGATCCTCCACTCGATGATCCTAGGCCCTTCGCTCCTCTCATAGAACTGCTCATCGAACCACTTCGTTGCATTTGAAAGGCATCCTGGCCATAATCTTAATAGCTGACATGGAACGACTCCATAGAATCCAAGGGCCGAGAGGGCATATAGGTTATCCTGAATAGGCCACGGCTCGAAGACGAGGCAACGATCGATGAAATTGTGGAAGCTTAAAGGGGGGGCAGGGCCGATCCGCTTGTATTTGGGCCTATCTCTCATACTGCTCGCCTCCTGTACAGGGGCAGCCGGCCAGGCGGTGGAATCGGCCCAGGTAAGGGGATACATGGCATGGGGCCCTGCGAGCTGGGACGCACATGACTTCGGCTGGTTCTACTATGAGCCAGATGACGATTCAGGAGGCGAGAGGCTGGATGTGTTTCCCATGGGCCGAATGGTGCCCGAGGGGGGCGTCATTTACTCTAGCAGCGTCTGGTCCCAGGAGTACAATTACGAGGATTGGGGGGGGTTTCGGGCAGTTGCCTTCATGGGCAAGCCATACTTCGTCGGCTACCCCAACAGCACCTTCACCGACGAGGTCGACACGTTGGACGAAGGGGATATGAGGGATGTCCTGCTCGACGTGGACTCAGATGTAACCTTCAACACAAGCCTTCCCCTGGCGTTGGCCGAAGGATTCATCCTGGCACTTCAGGATGTCTCGGATGACGGCCAGGATGTCTATCTGACCCTCTATCAAGGCAAAGCCGCTGTAGACCATGCCGTGGTCCAAAGCGGCGAGACCTACAGCTACAAGGTCGGCGATGATGAGCTCCCGATCATCCTGGTGCACGTCCAGAGCGCCATGAAGGGGCGAGATGAGTCCCTCTGCCAGGTCGACGGCGTCTTCCAGGTAGAGGAGGCGCCCTCCGTGCATCTATCCGATGGCCAGCATCTGGAGAAGCTAGTCCTCTCCGAGCTCTCCTCCGATGTAATGGTCTTCAAGAGCTCAGAGGACATCTCCCTCTCGCCGGATAGCATGATACTCCTCGCAGGAAAGCTCTTCTTGAGGGTTATCGACGACCTCTCGCTGCTCTACTACCCCGTTGGCGTATACGATGAGTATGGATTCCACGCCATAAGAGGGCCGGTCGTGGAGGGCGACTCATCGAGGCCCACCAGGTTCGCTGATGCCCCGGCAATGGCTCAGGCCGAGTGGAACTCATTTAACACTTCATGCCTCTACTTCGACGACGATCAGATGATAGGGCGCGAGACCATCTTCATGAACGGATCTCTTGACAGGACCATCCCCTGGGCCTATTTTGTGTCCGGGGTGAGCGGCCTGGATGTAAGTGGCCTCTTCTACTACTCCCTTCCCCAGTGGCGTGAGTTTGAGAGGGAGGAGTGGGGGGCTTACGATGTGGTGAGCCTCTTTGGCCAGCTCTGGTTTGCTGGATACGGCCCCTACACCCGCGAGGAGATCGGCCAGGCAAGCCCCCTCGATTATGAGGAGCTGATATCGATCCTTATCGATACGGATCGGCGCGACATCGCCGGGAAGGGGGATATATTCCGGCTGCAAGGGGGATATACCCTCTTCGTCCAGGACGTGGGAAAGGAGAGGGCCTTCTTCAGCATATATAAGGACGGGAGATGGGTCGACAACTCAACGATATCCTCAAACAGCACCTACGTCTACAAGGAGGACGTGAGGGATATCCCTGACCTTCCCATCTTGGTGATCCATGTGGGCGCCATCTTCGAGGACCTCTCCAGGAACTTCGCAGAGATCGATGGCCTCTTCCAGATCTCAGACCAGATCTACCTGCCCCTGGAAAGCGGGATGGAGTTCGACAAGATGGTCGTGCTCCAGGCCGATCATGGCATTATCCTGATGGGGAACCACGAGGTAATCGACCTCAAGCGCGATTCCATCATCACATTATGGCCGGAGATCGCAGGCCTCTGGAAGGCGATGAACATTCGCGTTGCAGACAACGATACTCTCCGTTACTTCCCCTATACGGTGGAGTATGTAGTCCCTCCTCCCGAGATAATGCAGCTCTCGGCGACGAAAGAGGTGACTCCGCAGATCCCTGCCAACTTCAGCATGCTCATTCAGGGGGCTGAGATCGAGGGGGTGCTGGCCGAGGTGGTGGACCCCTACGGCCGAAAGGTATCGAGCATGGACATCACGTCCACTGGCGTAGGATCGGGAGACCACTGGTCATATCAGTGGTCATGGGTGCCTACTATCTCCGTCTTGAGCGATGATGGAACCCTGGTCCCGGATCTGAACTGGGTATTGCCTTCGGCCATCCTCTACCAGCCGGATTCCTATCCGCTGGAGGTTGGGGTCAAGTTCGACAGTTCCGGAAGGATTGCGGGCATCACCGACCTTGCTGGGGAGATATACTACATATCGCCCTCGGAGTACGCCAGAGCCGGTCTGGACTATGCGACGATGCTAGGAAACCGCACCCTTCGAGAGGAGCTGATCAAGATCGTGCCCAACCAGAGCATCTTGGGCTTCATAACCTATGTAAACGAGACAGCGGTCAGCCAGAGCAACCATACGTTGCAGGGATCCCTCGAAGCCCTGGAGCCTCACCTCATCCGTCTTCCAGCACCCCCTGGCGAGTACGGGCTCGCCATCAAGATGGCGAATGTGATCACATCGCGCGCTGAGGGGGGCTTTCCGATCAAGGTCTTGGCCCAGCCCTCTGAGCCGAATGCTATCGATCAGCCGCTCTCTGATGATGAACAGGCAGCGGACGAATCGGGAGGGGAATCGGGAGGATCCGGAGACGAGACGGCGACGAAGAGAAGCCCGGGGGCAGGGCTATTGGCTGCGCTGCTCGCCTTCTTCGCATCCGAAAGGTTGCGCAGATGATTTAGGCGGCATCCTTTTTTACATCGGAAGGCTAAATATCAAGTCTATGAGACCGATTGCCTTTCTCCTCTGTATTGCGGTCCTGGCGGGCTTTACTCTTTCATCGCTCTGCCAGGACGATGGCGACATCTGCCTGATCTGCCCATACTGCGGCGCCATCTACAGGCTCTCGCCACTCGAGGTAGCTGAGACCGATCCCTATGAGCTCTGCCCCAACTGCGGCCTTGCTTGGGCAAAGGACTTCCTTGCGTTCTCCTGCTCGGATCTGGATGAATCCCTCGATGACGGGGGCGATGGCATCGATGGCGGCACCGATTACGAAACCGATAGCGTAACCGAGGACGATTGGGACGAGCCCGAGTCTCCCACCGGCAGGATCAATTCCTCCGATCTGGCGGGAACCGCCCTATCCGATCCTGTCGGGGATCCGAATTCCAACTATGTTGTGCTCATGGTAGTTCCCCCAAGTGAGTATCAGGAGGACGAGCTGGAAGTCCCGATGGATCGCTTCCGGGAGATGGGGATGGAGGTGGATCTAGCCTCCCTTGGCACGGCAACTGCAATCGGCATGAACGGCGGATCCGCCGAGATCGACCTGAACATAACCGAGGCGAACCTCTCGCGATATGATGCAGTCGTCTTCGTAGGAGGGATGGGCATAGATATCCTGAGGCTATACGAGAGATCCGAGTATCTGGACCTGGCTCGAGAGGCCGAGGGGGCAGGTCTCGTCGTTGGGGCGATCTGCCTTGCACCGAAGATACTGGCGAGGGCCGACCTCCTCCGGGGAAGGATGGTCACTTCAAGCGATCCGGACTACATCATAGCAAAAGGCGCCGATTTCAGGGACCAGGAAGTCGTAAGGGACGGCCTGATAGTTAGCGCAAACGGCCCCGAAGCTTCGGGGAAGTTCGCCGATGCGCTGATCGAGGCGATTGTGGAATCGGGCGCGATAAGAGAGCGAGATAGGGGGGGCTGGGTGTTGCCAGCGGGGTCACGCCCGGGCGATAGCAAGGCCTATGCACCGCCTGCCCCCTTCGTCCTATCCCATCTTCTGTATGCCTCGCCGAGAGCGCTTCCGACTGCCTTCATGGAGGCGTCGACCACCCTTCGATCATTGCCCCCCTTCGCCGAGAGGTGGAGCGTGAAGCGGCCGTTGTAGGCAAGCGCCCTCAGGAAATGGTCGACCATCGCAAGATCCATCCCCTCGAGCTTCTCCCCCCTCCAGGAGATCTCCCCCACGAATCCTGGTTCGCCGAGGCTGACCGCGGCCGTGGCCTGGCTCTCCCCGGAGGGAACGATGGAGCTCCCCCAGCCCTCTCCCTCTGGAATGGCTTGCCCCAGCGTGATTCCCACGTCCTCTACGGTGTGATGCTCTCCGCAATCGAGATCGCCCTTGGCCACAACTTCGAGGTTCCAGCCTGCAGCAATAGCGAGGGAGCGCAAGATCTCATCCAGGAGCCAGACCCCGGTCTGAGCCTTGCACTCTCCTCTTCCATATAGGTCCAGGGTGACCTCTACCCTCGTCTCCCCCGTCTCCCTCGTCCTCTGTATGGGCATGGCAAGGCCGTTGGAAGCCATCCTATGAAAAGCTAGGGTCATCCAGCTCCTCTCCCCGCAAGATCGACTCCCGAGCCTCCTTCTCTCGCCCGAGCGCTTTTAGGCTTCCTCCCCTGTTCATCCAGGCGGTGGTGTAGAGGGGATCGATCTCTATCGCCTTCTCAAAGCACATGAGGGCCTCGTCATGATTGCCTAAGGAGCTCAAGGCCACCCCCTTGTTGTTCCAGGCATAATTGTCGAAGGGATCTATCGCTATCGCCTGATCGTAACTCTCTATTGCCTCATGGTGGCGCTCCAAGTTGTCGAGCGCAGCTCCCCGATTATTCCATGCCCGCCTGGCATCGGGGCCCGATGGATTCAGCTCGATGGCTCTTGCGTAGCTCTCCACAGCGCGCTGATAGAGTCCCATATTGTGGAAGGCAAAGCCCCGAGCGATCCAGCTCCTCGCGTTCTCCGGTTCAAGGCTGATTGCGCGATCGCTGCATTTCAGCGCCTCGTCGAGGCGGTCGAGCTCGTTTAGGACGATTGAAAGATTGCGCCACGCCCCTGCCAAGGAGGAATCAATTTCGGCTGCCTTTTCGAGGCTTGAGAGGGCATCGGCGTAGCGACCGCTCTTTCGAGCGAAGATCCCCCTCGCGAGCCATTCGCGAGCATCGTCCTCGGGGATCATCTCCTCCCTCATATCGATCCTCCGTTCATAGGCCAACCTCGACTATTGCCTTTCCATCTGGCTTCGTCCCTATATATGCCTCGGCCTTGGCAGAGCCGTCCATGGTCAAGGTATAAATTCCCAGAGGACCACCAATTCTCGATCTCCATGTCGATGAAGGCCAAGTGCTCGATACTGCTTCCCCTACTGCTCTTATCCTCGGCTGCGTCCACGCCTACGATCGAGTGGCAGAGGTTCATCGGCGGTGCAGGCAAGGATGGCTTCGACGCCATGGTGACGGCCGAAAACGGCCGATATCTGCTTACGGGCATAACCACCGAAGGAGAGGACCGCCAGGGCTGGTTGGTCTCGATCGACGAAGAAGGCAAAGAGCTTTGGAACAGGAGCTGGGGGGGCGATGGCCGGGATCAGTTTCGCTCTCTCGCCCTCACTTCCGATGGAGGCTGCATAATCGCTGGGATCACCACCTCCTATGGAGGGGGGGGCCAGGATATGTGGCTTGTCAAGGTGGACGAGAACGGCCACCTTGAATGGGATCGAACCTTCGGCGGACCAGATGACGACGAGGGATGGGATGTGAAAGTCACCTCCGACGGGGGCTATATCGTCGTTGGGAGGACTAAGTCTCACGGGACGCTCGGAAGCGATCTATGGCTTGTCAAGGCCGACTCCTTGGGAAGAAGGGAATGGGAGAGGACTTTTCCCGCTCCAGGAGATGCCCTCGGACGGGCGATGCTGGTCGTCCCCGGCGGATATGTGATTGTGGGGAGGATCGAGCAAGAGGAAGATAGCGATATCCTCTTGATCAAGACCGACCTTCGAGGAGTTCAAGAGTGGTCCGCTAACTGGGGACGCCCGGATCGGGACGAGTTCGCAAACGCAGTAATCGAGACCGCCGATGGGGGCTTCCTGCTCGTTGGGGGGACGGAGTACTACATGCCGAGCAGCGATCCTTTGATCGTAAAGGTCGACTGGGGGGGGAGGCCGCTCTGGAATAGCACGATGCCTGGAGAAGACGATGATTGGCTCAATGCCGTCCTCGAGGTTGCGGATGGCCTAATGCTAGCGGGCGTCACAACCCGCTTCGGGAATAGGGACCTCTTGCTGATGAAGACCGATTTCCTGGGACGGCAGATCTGGGATGCTGTCCTCGGCGGGGAGGATGACGATCTGGGCTGGGCCATCGAGCAGGCAGGCCAGGGCTACATCGTTGCCGGCTCTTCGATGAGGGGGGGGGATGAGCAGGGCTGGCTGCTGAAGATTGATCCCTCGTGATCCATCTCGTATATCTCCTTGTTTCAACCGCGAATGAACGCGAATGAACTCGAATTTGATATTTTAATTCGCGTGCATTTGCGGTCCCTCTGACGGTTTATATCCTGACATCCCTCTCATATGGGCACATATAACCGGAGCATAGCGATCTATTGTGCCTAATTAGCCATATGGGCTAATTAGCGGTAACCAGCATCAATAGCCCCATTTGTCCCCACTTGTGCTAAATCAATGGGGACCTCTGGTTATATGGCGCCCTCATGGGATAGCGTGCCGATGTTGGCAATAGGTCCAAGTGGAAGATTGGCAGCCTTCAAGTAATTGAGCAGTTGTAATCTCGTGTCCATTGGGCTCGTGAGGGCATATTTATCGAGGCCCAGGCCTTCGCCGGCGATATCTTCATAACCCGTGTCGCCCTTGCCGAAGGCAACTTGCCTCTTGGAGGGCAATTGCGAGGTATTCCCTTGTGCCCTGTCTACTTGGAGATCATGCGTCCGGCAAACTGTCTGATGGCTGGCATTGCTTCTGCAATCGGCTTATTAGTCGCCGATCCAACTCCGCCTTTGGTTACCCTGCTTCTGGTATCTTCCACGGTCTTCCTGATCACCGGAGCGGGCAACGCGATCAACGATTATTTCGATAGGGAGATCGACGCGGTCAATCGACCATCTCGCCCCATCCCAAGCGGCAGGATGGCTCCAGGGACCGCTCGAACCTGGTCCTTCGTTCTCTTTGCTTTGGGATGCGTTCTCGCGGCCATGCTGAACGGACCATGCCTGGCCGTAGCCGCGATCAGCTCGGCCGTGCTATACCTCTATGCCCTGTCCCTTAAAGGGACGGTGCTTCTCGGAAACGTCTGCGTGAGCTATCTTGTGGGATCCACCTTCCTCTTCGGAGGACTGGCCTCGGGCGGGATCGGGGCGACTGGCGTTCTCGCCCTCCTCGCAGGCCTTGCGACGATGGGGCGGGAGATCTCAAAGGATATCGAGGATATGGAGGGCGATTCCAGGGGGGGTGCCCGGACGCTGCCCATTGTGGCAGGGAAGTGGCCTTCCGTCGTCCTGGGCTCGGCCCTGATCTTCGCAGCCTTGATATTGAGCTACATGCCGGAGCTCGGAAGGGTCTACCTGGTCGGTGTGACCCTTGCAAACGTCGCATTCGCCTTCTCCATAATGAGCCTTCTGAAGGGCGATCCGAGCAGAGCTCAACGATTGCTCAAGGCGGGGATGGCTGTTGCCCTCCTGGCCTTCCTTGCAGGGGCCTTGACTTGAATCGTGTCAGCGGTGAGCGAAGTAGGCAACCACAGGGTCGATGGAGTCTATTCTCACAAATCCGTAGCGCTCGAACTGGACGACGGAATCGAGCTCAGCTCTGATTCCAGGCTCACCTATTCCATGGTCGTCCCTCTCAGGTCCCTTGACCTCCACCGGGATTCCATCGAGCGGAGCCCAGTGGATGATGCTCAGCTTGCTTGCCTTGGCGGTCTCGGGGCTCGAGTCGATGAAAGACGCCCTAGGTGGATCGATCGATGTGATCTCTATGTTGCAGAGGTCCTTCAGGCGGAGCCTATCCCCCGGCCCGAACCTGTCGAGGTCGCTTCTGCAGATGTAGAGCCTCGCTCCGGCAGCGATCTCGCGAAAGCCCCTGTCTCGATCCGGATGGAGGGGGGCCTGCGCCCTGCGCGGGACGTCCCCAACCACTTCCAGGAGCACGGGATCCCAGACGAAAAAGCGACGGTTTGCGATTCCGTCGACGAGCTTCCTGTTCTCGGCGTAGATGGTGTCCATGCTGATGCTGATGTCAGTCTCGCCAACTCCAAGCTCGATCATGAACTTCCTAAGGGCCTCTGCCTCGATTCCCCGCCGGCGTAGCGCCCTGACGGTTGGAAGTCGGGGGTCGTCCCAGCCCGCGTACTCGCCTGCCTCTATGGCTGCCCTGAGCTTGCTCGTGCTGAACGATCCGAACTGATGGATCTTTATGCGGCCCCAGTGGATGGTTCGGGGGTAATTCCATCCCATGTGATCGTAGAGGTACTTCTGCCTTCTCTCACTGTCCATCAGGTCCTTTCCCCGGATGATATGGGTCACCCCCTGGAGGTGGTCTTCCACAGCCGATTCGAAGTCCAGAAGGGGCCATACCCTATACCTATCCCCCACTAAGGGGTGGCTTGCCGTAACTATCCTGAAGGCGGCCCAATCCCTGAGGGCAGGGTCTTTGTGACCAATATCGGTCTTGACCCTCAAGACCGCCTCACCGACATCCAGGCCGCCATCCAGCATCGCCTTCCAGTGGGCCATGTTCTCCTCAGGACCCTTCGATCTATGAACGCAAGGCCGTCCTGCGTCCTTCTTGGCCTTGAAATCTGCCTGGCTGCACATGCAGACGTAGGCCCCGCCGCGCCTTATCAGCTCCTCTGCGACATCGTAGTAGAGGGGCAGCCTCTCGCTTGCGGTGATCACCTCTTTGGGATGGGCTCCGAGCCATCTGCAGTCCTCCAGGTACCAGCCGTAGGCTTCGGGCATCGGCCGCTTCTTAACTGGATCCGTGTCATCGAAGCGGATGAGGAACCTCCCGCCATAACGCTTGACGTACTCCGAGTTTATGATGATGCCCCGGGCGCTTCCAAGGGTTGGGGGTCCGTTTGGGTTCGGGGCAAACCTCATCACAACGCCAAGCTCTGCGCCCTCGAGGGGGGAAAGCCCCTTCTCTGGCTCCTTCCTTTGGGAGAGCTCCTCTAAAAGCTCAGGGGCCAATGCCTCCAGCCGGCAGCTCCACTCCGAAGCCTCCATGTGATTGATCTCGTCGAGCACCGATCCCACAAGGGGTCCTATCTCCTTGGCTCGGGCTCGAAGCTCCGGATGCTCGCCCATAAGCTTTCCCATAACCGCTGCGCTCTTGGGAGCGGCATTGTACTTCACCGCGTTCTGGAGGGCGTACCTCTCTATGAGCTCCCTGATCTCATCCATCTCTATGGCTCCTTTGGAAGGGCGCTAATATTAGCGTCTGGGGCCAGGGGTGGACCTCGCACTACATTAACCTGATCCCGCCTTACCTTCAGAGCTTCGCGAATTATCTCCTCGTGGTCGAATGCGAGCGGCGGCAATCGGTCAAGGGGAAATATCCCGGTTGCACAGGCGTCGGATCCGGCCTTGGGCTTGCCGCGGCCGCAAGCGAGAAAGCAGATGGAGACCACGTGCCCTCGGGGGTCGCGACGGGGATCAGAGAAGACTCCGACGAGGCGCAGATCCTCGAGATCCATTCCAGTCTCCTCCTTTGCCTCGCGGCGGGCCGCATCCTCCACGCGCTCCCCAACCTCAACAAATCCCCCTGGGAGGGCATAGCTGCCCTGGTAGGGCGGGTTCTCCCTTCGGATCAGCAAAAGTCCCTCTTCAAGGAGGATCACAATGTCCACAGCTAACGATGGAGTCCTCGTTTCTACCACAACCTTTATATATGGCTAAGTTCTGGAAGGGACCGAAAAGTTTATATTAGACTAATGTCGTGGTATGACTACGGCGAAAGTCGATTTAATTTCAATCTCCCTCCTTTACCCTACATCCAATCGGCTTTTGCTATATTCTTCTTATCCCTTCGCCCGTTAGGTTCTATCGAGGTGGAACATGTCCTTTCATATTGTGAAGATGGGTGGGAGTCTGATCTCCAATGCCAGGGAGACGATTCGCCTCCTCGGTGCCGAGAAGGATCACGGCTTCCTGATAATCCCAGGCGGCGGTCCCATGGCCGACCTCGTCAGGGAGATGGATCGTCGTCTTGGGATCGGCGAGGAGACGGCCCATTGGATGGCGATACTTGCGATGGAAGAGTACGCTTACTTCCTCGCCGACGGGACAGGCGCCGGGCTTGCGAGGAGCCCAATAGTCCGTGACCTAGGTGTCCAGATCCTTCTCCCTTACCAGATGCTCGTTGAGGATGATCGCGGCCTCGATAGGGACTGGGATCACACCTCCGACTCAGTGGCAGCCCTTGTGGCCGCCCGCATGGGCCGGGATTTCGTCAAGGCAACGGACGTCGATGGAGTGATCTTGAAGGGCCGGCTCGTGGAAGAGGTATGGGCCGATGAGCTCCTGGGGGTCTCCACCTGTGTGGACCAGGGGACGATTCGGATGCTGATGGCTGGGGGCGGATGCTGCCGAGTTCTCAATGGATCGAGTCCGGAGCGCTTCGTCTCCGCCCTGCTTGAGGGGCGCTCCGGAACAATTATAAGAGGGCGGGGGAGATCAAAGCCTTCTGCATAGGAAGGTTTATACCAGGTTATACGTCTAGGGGTCGAGAGGATACATGAAGGAAACACCTGAGAAATGCATATCATGCGGCATAACCCTGACCGGGGTGGGGGGAGTTAGGTTTCCCTGTCCGAGCTGTGGCACCATGATCGCCAGATGCAACAAATGCAAGCATCAGAGCAACGAGTATACCTGCAAGAGTTGTGGGTTCCTAGGTCCCTGAGGTGATATAGATGGGAGAGGCAGCGGTAAGGCTGAAGGTGATGCCTGAGAGCACCGACATCGACTTCGGAAAGCTGAAGGAGGGCATCAAGGCGGCCATCCCCGCCAAAGTCAGGCTCCACGCGATGGAAGAGCAGCCCATAGCTTTTGGGCTGAAAGCCCTGATCGTTGTGGTCATCATGGACGACAAGGCAGGAGATGGGCCCGAGGAGACAGAGAGGGCGTTTTCCAAGATCGAGGGAGTGGAGTCGGTAGTGGTGGAGGAAGTAGGCCTCCTCTAAACATTTTTATCGGGCCAAATTTGTCGGGCATGTAGATCAGAGGTAGATCGTTACCTTCGCAAGGTAAAGGCCGCGGGTTCGAGTCCCGCCATGTCCATGGTCTCGTGCTATCCCCCGATCCGTTTCGATAGATGGAGCGCGTTGGAAGCTCTCAACGCCCGTCTGAGTTGAGGGTCTCTTCGGGAAACGTGCGCGAGGGTTCTTATGGTCGATATGAATCTTAGGATGCATTGCCGAATGATCTCCAAGGGGGATTATGCAAGCTACGTCCTGGGGGTGGATATAGGGGGCACGCATACGAACCTCGGCGTCGCCGGCGTCGCTTCGGGAAAGGCAACCCTCCTCTACTCAACCCACTTCCAAAGCCAGGAGCTGAGCTCTCTTATTCCTGCCATCCGAGGCACTCTCAATATTGGGGGGGATCGGTGGGGGATCGAGGTGAAGAGGGGCTGTGCCGGGGGCGCGGGTCCTGCTCTGGCATGCAGGAGGTCTCGGCTTACGAACGTTCCCTGGGATCTCGATGCGGATGAGATCGAGAGGGAGTTCGGCTTCGATGGATTTTATATAATCAACGACTTTCAGGCCATAGGCTATGGCATCGACCTCCTCGGCGAGGGCGATCTCCTCCAGGCGAAAGCTGGGGCGCCAGGCGCCGGAGAGACGAGGGCCATCATCGGCGCGGGCACTGGCCTAGGCAAGGCCATACTGATCCACGAAGACGCTGGATATCGACCACATCCGAGCGAGGGCGGACATGGGGACTTTCCCCTCCATGACGACTTCGATCTCGAATTGGCCCGATCGCTCAGGGGGGATAGGAAGACTCCGCTCTCTTACGAGGATGTGCTTTCAGGGCGCGGAATAGAGGGGATATACGCCTTTCTCAGCCGGAGGGATGGTGGAAGCAGGCGATCGAGGGAGATTTTTGGGGCGGGGGGTAAGGCCGCCCTCATATCGAAGCATCGGTTTGAGGACGATCTCTGTCGGGAGGCCTTCAGTGTATACGCCAGGTGCTACGCAAGATGCGCCAAGAACTTCGTTCTCGACTGCCTGGCAACAGGAGGCCTGTATATCGCGGGTGGGATCGCTGCCAAGAACGCGGATATATTCCTATCTTCCGAGTTCCATGAGGAATTTTTAAAGGCCGAGAAGCAGAGGTCGCTGCTCGAGAGGACACCTATCCACGTCATCCTGAACTATGACGTGAGCCTCTACGGCGCCTGCCATGCCGCAACCATCGCCGCGTATCGGAATGATCGTCCTCTTTGAGGAGAAATAGCAGGCCGCATCCCTGCCTTTTCAGAGGCAGGTTAGCGCGTACCCGTGGCGGCTTACACACATTGAAGGCGAGTATCCTGTGGATCGTGCTTGCTGGCTGCTGTTGAATGTACATTAGATTCGCAGGCGCGATCTACTTTGCCTATCTGCAGTTGGGATAGTGGTACTTGTTCGACTGCTTCGATCCTATGAAGGGGCCTCCTAGGGGATATGCATATCTCAAGGGATGTTGGTGCGTTTCCAGCGGGCTGCTCTTGCCTTTGACTCTGGTATAACCGATCGTGTGGCCGTCTCCGATGAGAAGCTCCAAGATCCGTTTTTCTGTCAGTCGCTGTTTTTAGAGTGTTCGATGTTCGACTCGATATTACTGATGGATCCTCTGCGGATGGTTTCGGTGAGGGTGTGTGAGGGCTGGGAAATCCTTCGGTCAGTGCCCGAGCTATCAACAATCATATATACTAAAAGTTTATACTCATAAAAATGGATGATTATATTACTTAATAACTCTAATTTGTTATTGAGTATCATAATTGATCCTTTAAACGCTGGCATAAGAGGTAAAAAATGAGACGAATGATATGTATATTGGCAACAACGCTATGCATGGCGCTGTTGGCTGCACCTGCATATGCGGCTCCGCTGGGTGCGGCTACGCTAGGTATCTTCGGCAACGCGAATATGGATGATACGATAGACGAGGATGACATTGCATACGTTGAGGATATTATCGAGGGAACGAACGAAGAGACTGAGCTGGCAGATGCGAATTGCGACGGCAAAGTTGACAGAGATGACATAACCCAGATCGATTTAGTCATACGCAGGGAAGAGAAGGAGCTTACTATCGTAGACGACCATGGAGATGCAGTAACCGTCAAAAAGCCAGTAACAAGGGTCATACCTGATCATATTACTTCACTTGAGGCAATACGGGTGCTCGGTGCGGCGGATCTTATAGTCGCTACCCAAGCCCTCACGGATCAAGTTGGACCAACCTTTTTACAAGGCCTCGGCGAGCTGCCGACGGTTGGGGGCTACAGGCTTCCGGATTACGAGGCGATACTCAGTCTAAATCCAGATATTTACTTTGTATACAGTGGATCTCAAGAACAAAAAGCGATGATAAGAGAGAATCTCCCAGGCATTACGGTTATATATGCTGGCTATAACGAACCATACGACCCAAATGATCTCACGGTGGACATCAGACAGCTCGGATACATACTTGACAGAAGGGACCAGGCTGAAGAGTATATTAATTGGCACAACAGCTACCTCGATTTAATCAAAGAGAGAGTTGCTGGTCTTTCAGAGGATGAAAAGCCGCTTGTATACGTTACATGTTTTAGCCTATACAGCTGCCGGGCAATTTTTCCGCCTATTGATATAGCCGGCGGAATAAATATCGGTGCGGATCTAGGCGGAGGGTATTGTGCCGAAGTAGATCCTGAATGGGTGGTAATACAGAATCCCGATATTCTCATTGATCCAGTGGTCGGTTGGGACTATGGCTATGATGTGGATGATCTATCAGTATTAATGGCAGTACATGATGATATAATGAATCATCCTGAGCTGGCTAACGTCACCGCGGTGGAAGGGGGGAGGATTTACCATCCGGATATTTATTCTATTGGGCTCTTCCCGAACAACATCATCTCCGTTGCTTACTATGCAAAATGGCTCCATCCTGACCTATTTGAGGACTTAGACCCGCAGAGAGTCCATCAGGAGTATCTCGACAGATTTACGCCCATAGAATTCAATGTGAAAGAACACGGCGTATTTGTGTATCCACCGCTGGAGGATTAAAAAACAGCGTCATGCACTATACTATTGTGATACTGCAATACAATATGTTCGATAATGGATGCAAAAAAAATCCCCAACATAGAGACGCATCTCGATGATAGTCTTTATACTGGGCGATTGCCTATTTTATATTTTTCATGTATAATTAATAAATCGTGCCATATTCCTGAAAGGCGAGGCGATCATCTCTGCGTCCACGAAATCAAGGCCCATTTACTCCTGCTATTCAGGAGATACGATCCATCTTCAACTACGATCCATCTCGAAAGATAGGACCTGATGATCTCTTTTGCATCAGGAGACGACGCTCCCAGGTTACCTGCCCAGAGCTCTACGGCATCATCGAGGCAGACGAAAGGTCGCCGGTATTCCACGTTCCATATTTCCACATCTGCATAAATATCCATCTCGTAAAGGATGTTGTAGGGGTAAACGTAATCTAGACCTTCCCGATCCTCTCCATCATGAAGGCTCTTTCGAAGTTCCTGATAACAATCGTGTCCAGCACCCGCCGAGGTGATGATATGAACGGACCTCTTTGCGAGCAGATCCATCTTGGCAAGAGCTGCCTTCAAATCCTCCATCACGAGGGAGTGAGACGCTATAACTACGTCGTGTTCATCTACATCCTCGAAAGGTCTCACTTCTTCCCACGGCTTGCCTATACAGCTTATGTTAGTGGCTCCCTCTTCTCGAGCGAATTTGTTCATGAAGAAGAGCATCTCTTCAGAGGGCTCCACTGCGGTTATATGCCTCGCAACTTTGGAAAGGGGAACGCTCAGGGCTCCAGTACCTGCTCCTACATCCATTACCGTGCAACCTGGATCCAGGTCGAGCCAAGTGAGGATCCTTGTGGTGATCTCCTGGTTCCACTTCCTCTGCATGTCGAGCTGTCTTGCCCTCTGGTCCCAGAACCTAAAACCACTACCCTGGGGCCGACTCCAGGGAGTCTTTCTCATTTTCTCCATCCATAACTTGTTACAATCCATGTCTCTGATCATAATAGTCACGTGATATTTAAGTTAAAAAGTCTAACGGCGTCAATGGCGGCGTAAAACTATCCAATTATGGCGGGATTAAATTGTCGGTCGTGAATCTGTAATATTTCGAGATGGAATGTTGAAATGAAAAGCCAATGCAGCTAGACTACCTAAAAAAAAGAGTGGGGGGCGAAGATCTTCTTCGCCTCCTCATCTGATCGATACCGTCAGGTCCTTGGAGCTGAAACAGCCGTCGATCTCTGCCTCCATGTGGAAGCTCTTCTCGCCAGCGACGCCATAGCGAGAGCTCATCTGGTAGGTGCCTTTCGATATCCTGCTGAGAATGCTGCCTGCGGTCGCTGAATCACTCGGGCTCCAGGTCAGGCTCACATCATCCGGATCGGTCAGCTCGCCCTTTTCGTTGTAGAACTTGGCAGTCAATGTGTAGGGGCGGTTGGCGCTCGTCGAGCTGACGCTCAGGACGGTGTCGCATGGGAGAACCTGGCTTTCGAGCGAAAGGGGCTCTGCGAATATCGCCCATCCATCCACTACTTGAGAGAGATAGGCTGCCCAGTAGACATCCCTTGACAGATCGTAGGCAAGGCTTGGCCAGGATAGCGGCTCATCCCCGCGCGCGATCTCCACTCGATCGATCTCTACCCAATCGCGATCGAATCGGTCGACCACTATGGCGTAACCGTCCGGATCCCCGATGGTGTAAGCGAGGTGGAAGGCGCCGTTCTGCCATAGCAGGAAGGGATGCTCCTGATCGATCCCGTCGGAGGTGATCCTTCGCACCTTGAGGGGATTGAGGTCCCTATCGAACTCCTGTACGTAGATCTCCTGGCCGCCGTCCTGGTCTGAGATGTAGGCCATGTATACCCTGTCGCCGGCGGAAGATAGCGAGGGTTGGTCCTGATACGAGTCGAGCGGCGTTGCAGCGATAGCTCCAAGGCTCCTCCAATCGCTATCGAAGGCGGCTATTTGGATATCGCCGCCGCTCGCAGGCCCTCTCGCCCAAGACTGGTAGGCGAGGTAGTATCTATCCCCCGCCTTGATCAGCGATGGCGAGTCCTGGTCGGATGGCTGAATCATCCTCATCGTATCGATGTAGTCCAGGTTCTCGTCGAAGCGGTCCACGTAGATGTCCATGTCCCATCCCTCCCTGTTGACGTATGCCACGTAGCATTGGCCATCGGAGTAGATGGGGGATGGAGCATTCTGATAGGCAGCCGAGGTCCTGCCCCAGGCCTCGCCTTCCGGCATCATATCGCAATCGAGCGCGATCAGCTTGATATCGCCTCCGTTTGCCTGTCCCTTCTCCCAGCTCTGGAAGGCGAGGAGGAATCCATCCCCGTCGCGGATCAGCCGTGGGGCGTCCTTGAGGGAGAGGTCATCGGCCAATGTCCTCCTGGCAAGTGGGCTTGTCAGCTCGAAAGCATTTCTCATGGCACCATCGTATCCTCTCGATGATGCGTGCTTGCCATCCCTGATGTAGACGTATACAATATACTCTCCGGCGTCATCAATCTCTGTCGTCCAAATCCAGGTCGGATCTATCGACCAGTCCCTGGCGATCTCCCAGGCATCGCCAGTAGACGGTCCCTTGAGCCAGTAGCGGTAGTATACCGGGTCTCGATCGGGATCCCTCGATGTTGCAGTCCAACCTATCGCAGATCCAGCCTCGACCGGGCTTGTCTTATCCGGGACGAGGCCTGTCAGCACCGGAAGCTGATTGGGGGGGATCGTAAGTTCGTATGCCTTTCCGGTTGCAGCATCGTATCCCCTCGATGATGCGTGTTTGCCGTCCCTGATGTAGAGGTATACTATGTAGTCTCCGGCGTCATCCGGCCCTGTCATCCATCTCCAGGTTCTATCCTTCGACCAGTCCCTTGCGATCTCCCAGGCGTTTCCAGTGGACGGTCCCTTGAGCCAGTAGCGATAGTATATCTGGTCTCCATCGGCATCCCTTGCGGTTGCAGTCCACTGTATCGCAGATCCGGCGACCTGTGGGCTTGTCTTGTCGGATGAGAGGGAGACTATTTCAGGCGCTGAGTTCGCTATCGATATGGTGAAGTAGGCCTCCCTCTGGTCGTCGTATCCGCTCGAGCCCTCGTGGTATCCATCCCTCACCTGGGCTCGGATCTGGCTCTGGCCAGCGTCCTTTGCAGATGTCGTCCAGCTCCATGAGGGATCATTGTTCCAGTCTCGAACCATCTTCCATGCGTTTCCGGTCGATGGTCCCTTGAGCCAGTAGCGGAAGTAGGACCGCTCTGCATCTGGATCGCTCGCCTGGGCAGTCCAGACGATGGTCGATCCGGCGGCCCGCGGGCTTGCAAGGTTGCTTGCAAGTGCTGTTAGGACCGGCGGCTGATTTGGCCGGATGATCTGCCCGAGGATGAGGAAGCTCCCATATGCCTCGTCGTCGTAGCTTCCCGATCCGGCATGTTTTCCGTCCCTTACGAGCACCCTGATCTCGCTTCGTCCGATATCATACTCTGATGTGCGCCATATCCAGCTCCGAAGCTTCGTCCAGCCGGTCATGTCCACCCATGTATAGCCTGTGGATGGACCCCTCTTGAGGTAGCGGTAGTATATCTGGTCTCCATCTGGATCGTTTGCGACAGCCGTCCATCTGATCCAGCTTCCAGCATACTGCGGGCTCGATCGGTCGGTGTAGAGGAAATCCACGACCGGTGGCCGGTTGACCTGGGAGAGCGTGTACTCGCTGCTCGCCTTGATGTCGTATGGGTTGGGGCCCACATGGCGGTCGTCCTTGATCCAGACCTCCACAACGTGCTTTCCTGCTGCAAGGCCGGCCGTACTCCACGTCCACTGGTTTCTCGTCGTCCAGCCGGTCTTGGCATCACCGTTTACGAGGAAGAGGTACTGTAGCGTCTCTCCCGGCGTTCCAGTTGCCCTTGCGGTCCAAATTATGGTCGTTCCAACAGCTTGCGGGCTTGTCTTGTCAGGCGACAGCGATGCGTCCTTGGGAAGCTCCTTGTAGTTGCCGAAGTCCACGCCCAACTTAGTCTCGCCGGCGTTCAGAACGATGGAGTAGTCCTTCTCCCACTGGGGTAGCGTCTGCTTCCATGTGGGAATGGCAACCTCGGTTACAGTGTATGCGCCCGGGGATAGGCCGCTGATGTTGTACCAGCCGTCGGATGAGGTCGTAGCCGTCCTGACAATCGTTCCATTCTTCAGCTGGATCTGCCATCCGGAGAGGCCGGGCTCTCCCTCGTCTCTTGCGCCGTCTCTGTTCAGATCGTTGAACTTCACCCCCCAGATGGATGCGAGGGTTGGGGAGGAGACCACACGGTTGCCGAAGTCAATCCCGTTCACATCCGAGGAGACGATATTTACATCTCTCTCGGTGGGCGTCGTCGGAGTCCATCCTTCCCTCGAGAGCTCGCTTACCTTGTATCTGCCAGGGGCGATGTTCTGGAAGGTGTAGGAGCCAGCGGCGCCGGTGTAGGCGGTTGTGGTCAGATGCACGCCGCCCGACGTTGTGCCATCGAGGACCATTCCCCAGCTTGCAATGCCCTCCTCCCTTCCGTCCTTTGCCTTGTTGTTGTTTGCGTCGTTGTACTTAGTCCCTGAGATCTTGTAGGTCCCGGCCAGGCCGAAGTTCTGGTTGACGACCACAGATGAGGTCAACGTGACCGTAACCGTGGAAGAGGTCGTGAGGACAAGCCCCTCGCCCGGAGGATCTGAGATCGAGTAGGTAGCAGGAGCCAGGTTTGCGAAGGTGTAGACGCCCTGGGAGTCCGTGGCGGTCGTTGCGATCACACGGCCGTCTAAGATCAGCTCGACGGCTTCTCCCGGAATCCCTGGCTCGCCCTCGTCCCTGATTCCGTTTGCGTTGAGGTCATAGAACTTCAGGCCGGTGATCGAGAGATCCCCGGCGTTTCCGAAGTCCTTCGATTCTACATTTGCGTCCCGTACAGTGATCGAATGAGATCCGCCTGCAGGGGATGTGACCTTCCACCCCTCTCTCCCTACTTCGCTTGCGATGTACGAGCCGGGAGCGAGGTTCTCGAAGGAGTACCTGCCGTCTTCATCCGTCGTTGCAACAGCGCTTACGTTTCCGGCCTGTTCAAGCTTTATGCTCCAGCCGGGAAGGCCGGGCTCGCCGTCGTTCCTGCCGTTTCCGTTCAGGTCGTAGAACTTAGTCCCTGAGATCTTGAAGCTTCCTCGAACCCCGAAATCGATTCCCGAAAGGTCTGAAGAGAGGTCGACGGATTGCGATCCTGTGGCAGGAACCGTGGACGTCCAGCCGGGCTTCGATCCGATATTCAGCGTATAAGATCCCTGTCGGAGGCCATCGAAGCGATAGCTTCCGTCATCTCCGCTGGTTGATCTCGTCTCCCCCGCCGAGGAGGAGAGGGAAAGCGTCCAGCCCGAGAGGCCGGCCTGACCCTCACCGGATCCGCTGGCATCGGTGTCGGAGAAGACGCGGCCAGCAATGGAGAAAGTCCGAGGCCGATTTGCGAAGTCGACTCCGTCGAGGTTCGAGTCGATGATCTCAACTGCCCTGGAATCCCCGCCCGGCGAGGTCCATCCATCCTGAACCGTCTCGCGGACGGTGTAGGCGCCGGGAGCCAGCCCCTGGAATCCGTAACTTCCCTGGGAATCGGTTGTAGCCGAGCTCTCGCCGTCAGTACCTGCAACAATCACAGTCCAGCCGGAAAGCCCGGTCTCGCCGTCGTCCATTCCGTTTCCATTGGCGTCATTGAACAGCCGGCCCGATATGCTGTAAGTCAGGGGCTGTACATGGAAGTCCATGCCCTCGACGTCCGTGCTCTCGATCGTGAGCGAATGGGCCCCCTCTGGTGGGGAGATGATTGTCCAGCCGGCCCTGGGTGTGAGGCCGAGCGTATAGCCTCCAGGAGCCAGCCCCTCGAATCTGTAGCTTCCCTCGGGGTCGGTTGCAGTCGAGCTCTCGCCATCAGGTGAGACGATCGAGACAGTCCAGATGCCTGGTCCCGCATCGCCTCGGCCATCGCCCTCAAGGCCTACGCGGCCTGATATGCTGTAAGTCTCGGCCTGCACTTTAAAGTCCATTCCAGTGAGATCGGTTTCCCCAACCGTTGCCGCAATGGATCCCGATGCCGGCGACGTTGGCGTCCACCCGGCCCGGGGGGCGAGGGCAAGCGTGTAGCTTCCCTGCGGCAGGTTTTCGAATACGTAGCCTCCCTCTTCATCGGTTGTTGCAGAGCTCTCTTCCTCGGTCGATGCGAGCGTCAAGGTCCAGCCGGGGATCCCCGTTGCAGCGCCGGTCCCGTCATCTCGGTATACTCGGCCGCTGATCGCATGGACCGAAAGCCTGTTTCCGAAGTCGATATCGGTTAATGAGGCGTCCAGAATGGCGACCGAGCGCGTGCCGTCGGAGGGCTCCGAAAACGCCCATCCCGGCTCTGCGACGATCCTCAGGGAGTAAGCCCCGGGATTGAGGCCGTCGAAGCCGTATCTGCCTTCATTATCCGTAACCGCGGTCGCCTGGCTTCCGTCCGGCTTGGATATCTCGATCGTCCTTCCAATGAGGCCTGCTTCACCGTCATCCTTGCCGTTTCCGTTTGCATCGTTATAAGCCCTGCCGGATATGCTCTTAGGCTCAGGCCTCGCCTTTTCAGATACAGTGAAGCGAGCGGCCTTACTGCGATCCGGGATCTCCTCTGGATCGTGGCTCTCGTCCCTCACAACCACCTGGATCTCGTGCTCTCCTGGGGCCACTACGCTGGTATCCCACGCCCATACCGGCTCGAGCTGCCACTGTGTGGCCGGCTGTCCATCGACGAGGAACATGTAGTAGATGGTATCCTCGGGGTCGGATGCAGTTGCAGTCCAGGTAACGATGCTTCCCGCCTCCTGCGGGCTCTCCTTGTCGGCGCTCAGGCTTTCAGCGACCGGCGGCGCATTCGGGTTAGAGATGACAAAGGAGCTCTGCATCGAGTGGTCAAACGTATCTGAGTGCTTCCCATCCTTTGCCCGTACCTCTACCTGGTGTTCTCCCGCGGGGGCTTCGTCGGTGTTCCAAGTCCATCTTCCGC
>JAFGMR010000084.1 GCA_016927425.1 Methanotrichaceae archaeon
GATGGCCTCGAACTTCACCGAGATCGAAGAGGTGGAGGACTGGCTCCCATGCTGCTCAGGCGGATGGGCGAACATGAACATCAAGGATAGGAAGTACTGGGGGGCGCAAGGTATATTCGACTGCTCCTGCTACAGGCCCCCCTCCAAGGCCCAGTTCCCCAGATAGGGGAACGTCCTTTTTTTATAAAAATAAAAATTCATATGGATCATTTATTCCAAGCAAGTAACACAATGTCCGAAAGTCTTAATAATTAGAGAAATCGTTCATCATATCATATATTGTAAGCTTGCAGTAAGGATTGATATGATGAATAGATTAATAATTGCTTGTATTATGTTAATAACTGGTCTGTCGGCCCTCGGCATGGCAGGCCCAGGCTACCCCCTGACCGTTCGGAGGATCTTCCGGCCAGCAGGCGCTTCTGGACCTAGGCGACGGATCCAATATAATGACCGATGAGACCGCATATCCCAAGGTAGAATGAGGATGGGTGGTCGAGATGAATCCCGATCTGATCATCAAGTCGAGCGATCTCTCCTCGGCCGACGGCATACCTGGCTCTGGGGGGAGTTCGATGTAGGGGAGATCGACGCAATAGAAGATGAAATCAGGTCCAAACCAGGCGCTAAAGGGAGATCGGCTGTGAGGGATGGCCGTGTCTATATAATCTTTGCACCCATCCTCTTCGGCCTTGACAATGTGGCTGGCCTCGGCTACCTGGCAGAGCTCCTCCATCCCGAGATCGACCTTTTCCCTCGATGTGCGGTCCAGGAGTATCTGGATCGACGGGGCCTGGACTTACCTCTGGATCTCATCTTCATCTACTCGGCATAGGAAGTACTGCAAGCAGCCTGACAATATCGCAAAAAAAGAAAGGAGTGAATATCGCTTGAGATATAGAACAGCAGTAATGAGCTTGTTAATCATGGGACTCTTCCTCATCCCCGCATGGGCAGAGGGGACGCTTCCCATCTTCGGCAACGCGAACATGGATGAGTCTATCGATGATGAGGACATATCCTTCCTCACTGAGATCATCTCGGGCCAGAAGGAGCCAACAGAACTTGCAGATGCTGACCACGACGGAGAGATCGACGAAGGCGACGTCCTGAGGGTCGAGGAGATCATCGCAGGAGTTGAGGAGGAGATCACCCTCATGGACGGAGCGCAAGGTGAGATCACAATCCAGGTGCCTGTTGAGAGGATCGTCCCCCTGAACATGCGGCATGCCTCTTCCCTCGTCGCCCTCGGCGCTGAGGATAAGATCGTCGGCGTGGATCAGACCGTCGTCGAGAGGGAGAGGCTATTTCCTAGGCTCTGCAATCTCCCGTCCGTTGGAGCGGTCAGGGAGCCGGACGTAGAGACCATAATATCCCTTCAGCCGGACCTCATACTGACCTTCACAAACATCCCCCTGCCGGGCGAGCTCGAGGATAAGATGCCAGCGGGGATATCGCATCTGAGATTCGACCTCTCCCGGACGGAGACCATTGAGATGGAGATGAAGGCGCTCGGTTACCTCATGGGAGACCGGGAGAAGGCAGCAAGATATCTCGAATGGTACGCAGGCTATATGAGGGAGATCGAGGAGAGGGCATCCCAGATCACGGACCGGGAGAGGGTCTTCATGGAGAGGGAGAAGAAGACCGATGGAGAGGCCACGGTCCGCTGGGCCTATGCAAATCAGACCGGCTACACCGACCTTTGCACTGCAGTAGGCGGATTGAATGTTGCAGATGGTTATATGGATTATAACGGCGATGTGGAGGTTGAGTGGGTCATCACAGAGAATCCCGATGTGATAATCGGGCTCTCCTACAACGGTGGCTATATGGTCGACGATCCAGCCCCACTTGAGGCGTATCGATCCGAGATCCTCTCGATTCCGGGCATCCAGAACGTTACGGCCGCGAGGGATGGAAGGGTCTACATAATCTCAGGGGACTTCTCCATAGGCCCGCAGATCCTGATAGGATCGGCAACGGTCGCCAAGTGGCTCTATCCGGATGTGTTCGAGGATCTGGATATTGATGCAATCCACGAGGAGTTCTTGATGGATTTCATGCGGATAGAGTTCGATCCGAGGGAGGAGGGGGCTTTCGTCTACCCAGGATAGGGCCTCCTCGCGAGGTCCTCCTCTCGCCTGCCGGAAGCTGCGGCCCCGGGGGAGCTCGGCCTTCTAGAGCGGCGAGATGGATACAGCTGGAGAGGGAAGGCCGCCCGTCTGAGGCGGCGCGATACCCCCTCATCCCGGCTGGCCCTTCGCAATCTTGTCTTGGACTTCAATGATACTTTCATAAGCCTGCCAGGCTCATGAAAGTATCCCATGGAAATCGGGATACACAAAGCCGATACATCTCGATTTTCATCTTCGACGGATGAGACTCGTCTCGAAGCTCACGGGTTTTTCATGGAGTCCCCTTCCTCGAGCTCAGATTGCTTTCCTGGGACGAAAGGTATGATCTTTCGACGGACAAGCTCCTCCTGGATTGGAAGGGGCAGGCTGCGAGCATCGGCCGCCAGACCGTTAATTATAACCCACCAGGCCATTGGGTTATCCTCCATCTTGGAGGGCCGCCACCACTTGGGGTCGGCCTTGGATGTTCCAAGTAGATCCCTTATCTGCCTGGCCTTGCTCGCAGCTGTGCTCTGATTAACTCCAAATAGGTCCGCGAGCTCATCAGCCCTCATATAGGGCACCTGGGATTTATCAAAGAGGAAGTTGACAGTGCCCAAGGAATAGACAATAGCCGCCGCCCAGACATGCATTTTGCCTCTCTCCAGAGGGGAGGGCCTCTTTCTTGCCAGGGCTGCTGCCATGCGCCGGGCAAGCAAGGCGTAATCCTCATCCAGATGCTCGCTGCAGACGGCATCGGTTAGGGCGGTTATCTCATCGTATATTGGCCGCATCTTGACGGGGACCGACTCGGATCTCTTCTCGGACATAATGACCTGCTCTGGTTCGATGCATAATTATATTAGATTCTTTCTCTGACTCTGGGCTCTAATTGCCATGGCAACTACCTTTGGCCTGGCTCCTTTATCAAGAGTGAAGCCCAGTCCCTCGCGGAAGATCTCTGGAATGTAATATTTTTCACCATAGTGGCTAATAACTCCATTCCTTTCCAGTACATCCAACTCAGAAGGCTCAAGGCCCAAGTCACGCTGATCGAAAGGCACGCGTTTTTTATCTATGGAGACATTGCTTATCCTCTCGAATATCCGCTTAATCTCCAAGTTCTCCTCGATAATTTCCTTGACCTTCTCATGGCTGCAAAGAGGCAATGAGCCTCTTATTGCAGAGGGCACGAGGATTCGATCAGGCCAATAGCTGTCGTCTCTTGATCTCTCTGATGCGTAGTGGAGGAACCGGACGATGTCTCTCGCCTGGATCTGGCCATTGAAGTCTGATAAGGCATAGAGTACCCAGTTGGCTGAGAACGCCTCTCGAGAGTTCTCCCGCCCCAACTTTCTTCCCCAAAGCGGAATGAGCTCCTGGACGAGGTCCTCTCCGGTTAGATCGAGCAGTTGATCTCGCTTCTGATCTTCAAGTGCTCCTGCCTTCATAGCGATCCAGGCAAATAGGCGTAATGCCTCGTCGCTGCTCCAATTCAGCTCGTAGTTCCTATATCCTTCCATGAACTGTGAGGAATTTTGTGGCAAGGCATTAAAGACCATGTCTTTCCTGATGACGATCAGTATACCCAACGGGCGAGAAACCTGCTGCTCCAGCCAGTTTGGCACATCCTGCAAAAGAGACCTTACAGCTACCTGCTGCCTTTTGTTGGAGGCTAGATCGACGAACTGATTCTCGAGTCCGTCGATGATGGCAACTACATAAGATTTATTTTTCCGCAGATAATCTGTAAACCTGCGTCCTGCATCTTTCTTCCCCACCTCGAAGCCCGAACTCCAGGCAATATAATCAAGCCATTGGTCGCGCCATCTGCCTTCATGTAATTCCTCCAATAGGCGCTCGTGGATGTTGTCAGAGATATATTCCCAGGTACAGGGTTCCGAGAGACCGAGGTATTGGGCAGAATATCTCTTGGCATCATCTACAATTGATGTTGCAACTCCCTTGAGGTCCAACGGCCTGATGACGGGCAGAATAACAGCTTTGATAGTATCTTGATTTAACCCTTCTCCGGCAAATTTGCTCCACTCCTTCTCCCTCGCTAGCTGGAGAAAGGTCAGGGTTTTTCCAGATCCCTTCGCCCCAATAACTACTGCTATTGGCACCTTGGTGCGAAATTCAGATGCTAATCGATTCAAGGGCCTGATCCTTAGAAAATCCGTGATCTCTCCAGTCTCGGCGTAGACGACTCTGCCAGAATATTCTGCTAGTTTAATTCTCCTGTCATCTAATCGCATAACTGGTTTTTGAGGATTTGGAAGCCAGTCCAGGATCCCCATCAGACCTTCGTCTAATCGGGCTTTCCGAATGCGTCTGATGGTATCGTCCCATGAATCCGGAAGCACGACTAAATCCTTGTTAAATGGGGTAACTGAATAGGCCATAGTGGGCTCTTCTCCTGAGTTTGCCGGTATTTGTACCGCCAAATTGCTGAATATCACAATTAGATCTCCTAAGCAGCGATCTAAGGTTCCTTCAGTTTCCTCCTCAGGGACCTGAGCGATGATCAGAGCGGGCAGAGGCTCATCTGATCTCCTGGAAAGTGCAACTTTTCCCAGCAACTCGAGCATGAGCTTTGTGCCCTGGAAAGACTGGCCGCTTATAGTTGTTACAAGCACTCGATATACTCTGGGATCAAGAAGAAGCGATGCTGAGATCTCCGAGAGGCCAGCTCTTAGATCAACTATGACCAAATCCACGCCAAGTTCTTTCCCTAATCTCGAAAGTAGGCTAGTCAAAATATATGGGTCTTTTGAGCCCCTTACCAGATGCTCAGGTTTTATATCAAGAGAGATAAATTTATTGATCGATCTAAAAGCAGGCATGATATAAATTCCATCGACCAACATATCTTTCAATCGGTTTGCCACCAATTTGAGGGTCATTGATGCGTTCGGATCAGAGTCTCCATGGACTAGAGTCAGGAAATCAGTATACGATATGGGGGGTTTGGGTATTCTCTTGCCGAAGAGCCAGGAAAGCCCAGGAGCTTCCAGATCTCCATCGATCAAAAGGACCTTCATTCCCCTTTTCTCTGCAAGAGCTAGGGCCAAACCCAATGCATGAACTGTTCGTCCCACTCCCCCTTTGAACGAATGGAAAGCCACAACATGAGGGAGATCCTGTGGGAGTGAGGATGGAAGATCGTTTTCAATGCGGCGCCGAAGCACGGATGGACGAGAGAAGCTGGGCATAAACCTTGACCTGTAAGGCTCCTCATCTGCCTCTTCAATAGAAACATGAAGAGACCTCTGATCTCCATCGCTCTCAAGATTAATGGACTGGTTCGCCTCATCGAACCTTGGCTCGAATTTGATCGCGAGCCAGCTCAAAGCCTCGTCACTCTTGCCCGGCGATACCGATAAGGAGAGCGAATCCCAGTAAGCTCGTTTGCTTATAATCCACTGAGGCATATCGCCTTCCTCACTCGATCTAAAAAGGACTTCTTCCACATCGAGCCAGCTATAAAGAATTACATCTTGTGGAATCATGATTCAGGCCTCCTTCAATTCGTCCCGAATCCAATTGCTTGCGTTTTCAAGCCACCTAAGCAGGGCGAACTCGTCATCCTGATCAATCATAGCTCCATATCTCCAGGCTTCATGAGCCCTTTCGATATCCCTTTGCGGTTCCGCTTGGGTCGTGAATTCGTTATGGGTTGGAATTTGGGTCTGCCTTGGAATACGGCATCAATGGATATCGATTCTCCAAGAGACTCCCTCGCACGGATCCTTCATAAGATCACATGCTGCAAGCGGTTTCTGGAAACTCCAACCTATTTCAGTATCACGACCTCCGCTTGCCCGCCATGTTTTATTCTGAATCTCGGAGGTCTATCTTATTGAGTTCTTTGACCCATTGGTCAAGCTTATGGCGAAGATCTGGTATTTCTTCGCTGCTCATCCTATGGGATCTATCATATTTGTGAATGTAAATTGATTTAAATCCGCACTCTATGGAATAAAATTTAAGCAGATTGTATGACTGGCTGTCCTCTTTTAAACCATTTTCCCAATGTGTCTCAAAGGATTTCTTAAGTTGGCTAAAACCAGCGGGGATCCTGCTCATTTATATGGCCCCTCTCTGGATTCATAATAGCCAATTGATTCTGAATCTGCCAACTTATTCTTCCCCCGCACACATCCATTCGTTCATGTGCTATGGGAAAGGATTTATTCTTTTTGCTCTTCAGAAGCCAACTCTGTGGTTCTTCGAAATCCTCTCCACGATCCCTCTTGCTCTTATGCATAAAGGATGCAAATCGACATCATGCGATCCTCTTTTTATGCAAGATTGCCGCATATTCTCGCGCGCCATGTATGTAACCTCTGCCAAAAGGGATTTATCCTCCGTTCCCAACTTCCGACCTGATTGAATAGAGAGGTTTGAGCCTTGAAGGTAATACTAATGGGCAATCCCAACGTGGGCAAGAGCGTCATCTTCTCCAGGCTCACCGGGGTTGACGTCATCTCCTCCAATTATCCCGGCACGACCGTGGAGTACAGCGAGGGGCGCATGAAGCTCGCGGGAGGCCAGGCCATCCTAATCGATGCCCCGGGGGTATACTCCCTCGACCCCACCTCCAAAGCGGAAGAGGTGACCCGTAGGATCGTGGATGAAGGGGCAGACGTGATCGTCAATGTCGTGGATGCAACGCACCTTGAGAGGAACCTCAACCTGACCCTCCAGCTCCTCGAACGGGGAATTCCCACAGTGGTCGCCCTAAATCTCTGGGACGTCGCAACCAAGCAGGGCATAATAATCGATGTCGAGGCCCTCTCCCGAGAGCTTGGCGTCCCCGTGGTTCCTACAATTGCCCATTCAGGCCAGGGCATTCTTGACTTGGTAATGGCGATAGAGGCTGCAGAGCAGCCCGAGTACATCGAGTTTACCTCCTCAGACCAGCGCTGGGCAAGGATTGGGGAGATCGCAGCGCTTACGCAGAGGGTGACCCATCGCCACCCCTCATTGCTCGAGAACCTGGAGGACTTGACGATCAAACCCCTAACGGGGATTCCCGTTGCAATTCTCGTGCTCTACCTCTCCTTCAGCCTGGTGATAAGGATCGGCGAGCTAATTATCGAGAGGGTGACCGATCCCCTCTTCGCCGCCTACTCGAATTGGGCATTCGATCTCGTAGGCCGCTACACCTCGGGAATAGCACACGACCTCTTGGTTGGGAGCTCCCCTGGGCTGTTGGAGTCCTTCGGCCTCCTCACAACCGGCCTCTACATACCTTTCGGAATTGTGTTGCCCTTCCTGATACCCTTCTATCTGCTCCTCGGCCTTCTCGAGGACCTGGGATACCTTCCCCGCCTGAGCGTCCTCATGGATGCCCTCTTCCATAGAATCGGGCTGCATGGAGCATCCATCATGCCATGCATACTAGGCCTTGGATGCAGCGTTCCAGGCGTGCTTGCTGTCCGCATACTGGATTCCCCCAAGCAGAGGTACATCGCAGCGACGCTTATGACGATGGCAATCCCATGCGCCTCTCAAAATGCCATGGTCTTCGGAATCCTTGGGCCCTATGGCCTGCGCTACATAGCAATCGTCTACTGTACCCTTTTCCTGGTCTTCATAGCAACCGGCTTCATACTACATCGGATCATCAAGGAGGAGTCTCCGGAGATATTCATGGAGATCCCACCGTATCGGATGCCCGACCGCAAATCTCTCCTCAAGAAGACCTTCGTCCGCCTCAGGGCCTTCCTGAACGAGGCAGTCCCATATATAGGCGTGGGAATGCTTGCGATGAACCTCTTCCACATAACAGGCTTCATGGACTACATGGGAATGGCGCTCCGGCCGGTCATATCGGGGATGCTCGGCCTTCCAAGCGACGCTGCAGCCACATTGATCATAGGATTCCTTAGAAAGGATGTGGGGATAGCAATGTTCGCTCCTCTGGAGATGACGCCGATGCAGCTCGCAATAGCCTCGGTAATGCTTGCCATGTACTTCCCATGCGTTGCAACGTTGATGGTGCTCCTGAAGGAGCTTGGACCCTACGATACCATCAAATCTGTCTCGATAAGGCTGATCGCAGCTCTGCTCGTTGGAACTGCCATGAACCTCCTCTTGACATGAATGAGCCCATGAACCAAATTAACGTTCATTCGCGTTCATTCGCGTTCATTCGGGGTTGAAATACGTCAACTACCCCACCCTGAAGGATGGGGCTTGTAACTCCGCAAAAAATCGGGCTACAATAGGCAGGTTGACTTCTACCCTTGCTCTGATGTTCAGAGCTGCCACGTTGTCAGCCGGGCCAGATAAGCCACAGCAGGTACAACAGAATTCGTCCCTCGTGGGACGGTTAGGTCGTGATTCTGAAATCGGTTGGAGTTTCTATAAACCGTCTATAGCTCGCGATCTCATGTAAAATTTATTCATACAATAAACTTA
>JAFGMR010000003.1 GCA_016927425.1 Methanotrichaceae archaeon
TTAAGTTTATTGTATGAATAAATTTTACATGAGACCGCGAGCTATAGACGGTTTATAGAAACTCCAACCGATTTCAGAATCACGACCCCCTATTGGGCAGGCCGAGGCTTATATAACCTGTTACGGGGCATACTCGCCTTCGGAGAGGATCATGACCGGTGCTGACTATTGGGCTGCATTTTCATGGCGGGCTTCTCCCTCTGCCCCTACCATAAGACTGGATGGGCGATCATTATCTCAATTTAGCGCTGGCAGGTGGCGTGCATGAGTAGGATCTACCGTTTCTTATTCGGCCTTCTCGCCATAACCCTCGTCTATGCCATGGCCTTCACAGAGATCATGAGATGGGAGGGACAAATGGAGAACGTCGACCTCTTGATCGGCTTATATTGGGTTCTCATCACAATGACCACCGTCGGCTACGGTGAGATCATCTTCAAGAGCGACGTTGGCCGGATTTTCTCTGTGCTCGTTGCCCTATCGGGGATCTTCATACTCTTTGCAAATGCCCTGCCGATCATTGTCACCCCGTGGTTCGATCGGGTGAGCAGGGAGCTCCCCACAAAGGCCCCCCTTGATCTGAAGGATCATGTGATAGTCTGCGGCTTCAGCCCCATTGTGGAGACCCTCCTCGACAAGATGGGCCGGCTGAAGCTTCCCTTTATCGTGGTGGAGAGGCACGAGGATGTGGCGCGGTCGATAAAATCCAATTATCCGGTGATCTTTGGCGACCCATCGCAGAGGGGCGTGCTCTCCAAGGCTCGCATACACTCTTGCCGGCTCTTGATCGCAAATGAGAGCGATGAGTTCAACGCCGACGTCATTTTGACCGTTCGGGAGATCTCGGAGATAGAGGTGATCGCGCTTGTAGAAGACCTTGCGAAGTCCCGTTACCTGAGCTACGCAGGCGCCTCTCGAGTGATCTCCCCAAAGACGCTTCTGGGATCTTTCCTCGCTCAGATCGGCGCGCCTCTTAGAGAGAACGTCCTGCCAGGGGCATTACACCTATTCGGAAACCTGCGGCTCGTCGAGCTCCCCTTATTTTCCGGAAGCGTCCTCATCGGAGAGCCCATCTCCCATAACATAGTCCGGGAGAGCGGGGCCTACGTCGCAGGTATTTGGCAGAGGGGGAGGTTCATCTCCCTTCCAGGTCCAGATGAGATCATAAAATCCAACTCCGTGATCCTCGCGGTTGGAACCCTCGACCAGCTAGCAATGCTCAGGGCGGCCACGACCGTTCCTGCCGGGAATGGCCAGTTCGTGGTCTTGGGATACGGCGACGTCGGCCGAAGGATCGTGAAGGTCCTCGGGGATTGGGGAATCGACGCAACCGTTGTGGACAAGAGGGTGCTTGGGGCGGAAGGGGTTAGGAGCATCGTGGGCGATGGCACCTCTGAAGCAACGCTGATCGAGGCAGGCATTAAGGATGCGGCGGGGATCTTGATCATGCTCAACGACGACAGCGATGTGATCTACTCGACGCTCATCTCCAGAAACCTCAATCCCAAGGCCTTCATCATCGCCCGGGCAAATTATCTCAGATCAGCGGTCAAGATCTACCGTGCCGGGGCCGATTATGTTGCAGCAGTCCCGCTCGTTGCAAGCCACATGCTATTCAAGATGGTCCAAAAGGAGGGCGAGGAGATGTCCATCCTCTACGAAGGCCTGGAGCTGAGCCGATATCGCGTGGGGGAACGCTCCCCGCTGAGGGGGAAGTCTTTGAAGGAGCTCGACCTCCATCGCAGGTTCGGCTGCACGATGGTTGCAATCGACAGGGCGGGCGAGCCGATCTGCTGCTTAGACTCCCAGACGAGGATCGACGCAGGGGATACTTTAGCAATCATCGGGACGCCCACCTCCATGGACTCGTTCGGCCAGGCCTTCCGGCCTCCCTGGAGGCCCTGGCGCAGGAGCGGATAGGGCCTCATATTTATCCTCTCATCCATCTATCAAGCTCTCATTTCCTCAACCGATCAAGCTCTCATCCGCCGATCTGGGCCTCGGATTCCCCCTCAGAGCCGAGCCCAATATCGCCTGCCTCCTCGGCAAGGGCCTCGCCGCTCTCCCTGATGCTCTGGCTGAGGGTTTCAAGGCGCTTTGCGCTCCTCTCCACATCTTGGGCGAGGATCAGCGTATGGTTGTAGGCGTTGATCGTCGAGTTGAGGTGCTCCTCGGCAAGCGCTGCGTTCTCTGCCGACTGGTCCCGGCAGATCTCAACCTCCTCTGCAAGCATCTGCAGGTTATCGGCCGTTGCAGCCATCTCTCGAGATAGGTTGATCGCCTCCTCATATATCGCCAGGGTCTGGTTGAGGTGATCTGCTAGAAGCGCCCTGCACCGAGCAGCCTCTTCGATCTGGCTCTCCGATTGCACCAGATAGATTCGGGACTGCTCTAACTGGATCCTGGACTCCTCCAGATTTTCCATCGATTGCCTCATCCGGTCGTTCGATGCTTCGAGCTGGGCTTTGGACTGCTCCAGCTGTTCAAAAGACCTTTCAACCTGCTCTTCAACCACGGCGGCCTGACCGTCCACGACCTCTGCAATGGCGGCTGTCGTATTGTAGAGGTCGAGCGTCTGATCCCTAGCGGACTGTGCCTCCTCCATGAAGCTCTCCGCCTTGTTAACCATGCTGCCAGGGGATAAGAGCATGGGCTGAGGCGTCTTGGGGGTTGCGAATCCCCCATATCCCATGAATGTGGCCTGTGAGGACTGGCGTGCTCCGGCATCAAGGTTGATGGCTTCCCCGCCCTTCCCGCGACCGATATCTTGGGATGGCGCAGCGAGCGCCGAGGCCATTAGAGCGGATAATAGCAGGGCTATGACTATTATTCTCTTGGAATGGGGCATGATATCATCTCCAATTAATTTACAGATATGTCTTCATATATATAACATTTACTGTTATTATAATAACATAAAATAGCATAATTTATATAGAATATATTTCTTATGATGGCAATAAACGGCATCAATAAGCCTCCTGATCGGGCGGATGATTTCAATTATCCATACGATCCCTCTGCAAAAATTATACCTTTTCTATCTTATTATTTTAAGTACCTATTGCTGATCATATATAAGCATTTCCATAATTCGATATAGCTTAGAGGGGGAGAAGGATGCGTCGCCCATTGTGCTCGACGAGCTCGACCTCCATGCCATATGCCTCTTGGATGTTCATTGGGGTCATCACATCAAAGGGCGGCCCGAAGGCCACCACGTTTGCCCTGTGGGGATGAGACCCATCTCCGTTTCCATCCGGCTTTTTTCCATCCAGCTTTCTCAGGAGAACTACGTGGTCGGAGAAGGCAAGGGCATGGTTTGGGTCGTGGAGTGTCATTATCACCGTGACGCCTTCCCTATCAGCAATTTTCCTGACCGTCTTCAGCACGCCGATCTGGTTCTTGAAGTCCAGGTAGGATGTGGGCTCGTCGAGCAGGAGGAATTGCGGCTCTTGGGCGAGTGCCCTTGCTATCATCACCATCTGTCGCTCTCCCCCGCTTATCTGCGTGTAAGGCCTCTGTGTGAGGTGGCCTGCTCCAACGAGGTCGAGCGATTCCTTGGCAACCTCCTCATCTCTCTCGCCGGGCGCAGAGAAGGTCGAGATATGGGGAAGCCTCCCCGTAAGGACGATATCGAGGACGGTGAAGGGAAAGGAGGATCGATGCCCTTGGGGGACATGGCCCATCATGCGCGCGATCTCGGGCGGGCTCATCCGGTCTATCGCCCTTCCATCGACGATGACCTCTCCCCCCTTAGGCCTTAGAAGCCCGTTCAATGTCTTGAGGAGGGTGGTCTTCCCGCAACCGTTTGGGCCGAGCATCGTGACGATTGCGCCTCTCTCAATGGAGAGGTCGATCCCGTCGAGGATCGACTGGCCATCGTAGGCGAAGCTGAGGTTTTTGATCTCGATTCCCCTGCTCATTCCCATCCCCCCGCTCTGGTTGCTCGAAGCAGGTAGGCGAAGAAGGGGGCGCCAATGAGCGTGGTTATAATTCCAACTGGGATCTCGAACCCGAGCGCCGCTCGCGCAAGGTCGTCTACCAGCACCATGAAGGCAGCCCCGAAGGTGATCGATAGGGGGATCAGCACTCTGTGATCCGGGCCGAAGATCATCCGCAGCATATGCGGCACTATCAGGCCGACCAGTCCTATGATGCCGGCGACTGCCACGGCAGAGGAGGCTGCCAATGCGGCTGCTACTACGAATATGGCCTTGTATTTCTCTGGATTCATGCCAACGGAGAGGGCCTCCTCGTCTCCTAGGGCGAGGATGTTGAGCCTCCACCTGAGAATCAATATCCCAAGGCATCCCGCGAGGGCCAGGGGAAGGGAGCTCTCCAGCTTTGACCAGCTTGCAGTGTTCATGGAGCCCATCATCCAGAAGACTATGCTCTGGAGCGACTTCTCGTCGACTGCGATCTGAACTATGGCGAGCAGCGCCGAGAAGACAGCCGAGATTATCACCCCGGATAGGACCAGGGAGACGACAGGGGTCTTACCTTTCGTCGTGGCCATGAAGTAAGCAGCTCCCACGGCGATAAGGCTGAAGAGAAAGGCGGATATCTGCACCGGAAGCCAGTGAATCACACCAAGGGAGAGGGCCGCCCCGAAGGCAGCGCCCGAGGAGAGCCCCAGAATGTAGGGGCTGACCAAGGGGTTTCGAAATATCCCCTGAAAGGCGGCTCCCGATACGGAGAGGATCGAGCCCACCATCATTGCCATGAGCACCCTTGGGAGCCTGACCTGGAATATGACCGTCTCATAGACGGAGGGGTATCCAAGATCCATGCCCAACCTTGCAAGCATTAGGCCGACGATCTCCCCGGGCGTCAGCGGAAATGTGCCTATCATCATGGATATGAGGAAGGCGGGAATCGGCAGCAGGAGGAATAGGCCTATTAGCATTCCCTTATAATTAAATGATGAATTATGGACCGCGATCTGCCACCGCCGTCCATATTCGATCTTCATCGAGGCCACCAGATCTTACGTGTGCTCGTATTCTGGATAATGCACCGAGTACATCTCGACGAAGAAGCCATCCAGCTTATCATCTATGCTGAGGTCGGCGAAGAGCTCGGGCTGAATGTTTTTAGCGAGATGCATCAGTGCCATAGGCATCCGGGGCGAGAAGGCGTCGAAGAGGAAGGGGTTCTCGATCTCATATACCCTGCCAGCCTTCACGGCATTTATGTCCTTCCAGCCGGCGAAATCCGTGCCGTTTATGACGTCCTCTGGGTCCAGGTTCTCGTTGTACCACATGTAAATGACGTCCGGGTTGAGCGAGATCAAAGTCTCCAGGGGGACTGGGGGATGCTCCTCATAGCTCGCATCGTTATCCCAGTAGTTCATCACGTTGATTCCGCCAGCCTGGTAGATTATGTCGTTGAATCCGCTATTTCTTCCGGTAGTTCCCAGAACGTCGGTCCACATCCAGTAGACCTTGGGCCTCTCCTCGTCAGGTATCCCGTCGGTGACGGACGTGACCTCTTCCATATAGCCCTTCATGATGGCCTCTACATCGGACGCACGCTCCACTCTCCCGGAGATGATCCCCATATCCTCCACCTGCTTGTACATGTCGTCGATCGAGGTTACGAAGACTGCATAGACCGGAATTCCCAACGTATCGTTTATGGCTTTGAGGTTTTCTGCCTCAGGAGATGTAGCCCACAGGACCACCAGGTCCGGATCCTCGGCAGCCAAGGCCTCGAGGTTGACGAGGCCGCTCTCGAAGCCGATCTTCCCCTTCTGGCCGAAGTCGGGGTCTACAGCCTCGAAGAAGGGCATTTTAAGCTCACTCTTAAATATGTTGTTCCCTACGGCCAGGACCGACTGGGGGTCGCCCACCGAGTAGTAGGTGTTCAGCGCATTCTCGACCAGGAAGACGATCTTATGACAGGGTTGGTCAATTGTCACCGTTCGTCCCAGGTTATCTGTAAGCTCAACGGGTTCTCCAAAGGCAGGCATTGCCAGTGCTAGGCAAAGCGCCATGCCAGCAAGATATAATGCGATCTTCAAGCGATATCCTCCTCTTGGTAAATTGATCCCTTACGAGGATCGATGGGATTTGGTCTGTCCCAATATTGTTTGCTATTGGATATCCATTCATTATGAATAAGAATATATATGTTTTGGTCATAGTGTTATCAATACTGAAATTTATACATATTTATAACAAAAAGTCGTTAGAATATATATAAAAGTACTCTGGACTGCGGATGCTTTGTGATTCGCATTCCAAACCCCCTATCAAAAACCGTCGATAATTTCGGGATTGTGATTGTCCTTGCGCAGAGGTGGCATTAGATGAGTTGGAAAGAACGCATTGCTACGGCTCACTATCTCTGCCAGATTTGTGACATCGGCTCGCCAGGGAATTCCCGGAACCGAAATTCCTATCAATTTTTAGGGGGGGTCTGGGATAGGAATTGTGAGATGATAAGAGAGCCTCTCGACCTCGCCCGGAGGACGCGGGGGGTGAATACAGGCCATTTCACCATTGCCGGGGAGGCATATGCTTTTTAACTTGGGCGTATCATATAATTTTGAGATCCATGAACGAGACCGATAGCTCTGCCAGAAACTGGGCTGCGCTATGCCACGCAAGCGCTCTTGTCTTCTTCCTTGGAGTCCCCCTGGGAAACGTCCTCGGGCCCCTTGTGGTATGGCTGTTTCGGAGAAACGATCACCCTTACGTGGACTCGCAGGGAAAGGAGGCTCTTAACTTCCAGATATCCTTCACCGTCTACATAATGGCCTCCATTCTCCTCATGGGGATGCTGGGCCTCAGCTTCATTCCCTTCTTTTGGCCGTTTCAGCCCAGCAGGCATATGTGGGCCTTCTGGGACGTGATGGCCATGCCCCTGGCATTCCTCTCCTTCATCGTCTTGATGATGGGGCTAATCCTGCTCGATCTCGTCTTGACCATAATGGCGGCCTACAAGGCAAGCAACGGCGAGGACTATCGCTATCCTCTATCGATCAGGCTGGTATCATGACCCCGGCGGGATTGTGAACGTGTCAACCGCGAATGAACGCGAATGAACGCTAATATATTCCTTTAATTCGCGAGCATTTGCGGTCCCTTAGAGGGTTTATATGCGGCTTTCATGGGCGTTTGGGCGTGCAGAAGTTGACAAAAATTGCAAGTGGAAGAGGCCATCATCTCTTTATGGTGGGCTATCCCCTTCTCCTGACTTTCCATCCCTTCCGAGTGGTTGCCCATCCCCACCTCCTCCTTGGGGACGAAGGCAGTTGCGATTATGAGAACAACGGAAGGCTGACGGCCTTAAGGGTTGAGTTCCCCTTATCCTGGTGGAAGGAGTGAAGGTCTTCCGGCTCGATTGCCGGAAGAGGGCTTCCCGTTCTAAACCAGCTCGAAGAGGGCCTCGTCCGGCAGATCCGCTATCCTCCAGGCATACTCCTCGATCCCCTCCCCGCCGAGGGCCTGTATCTGATCGAGGATCTCATCTTTCACCTTCATAGTCACCTTGCGGCCTTCAGTCTCAATGGTTGCCTGGGCGAGCCCGAGCGGGTGCGTCAAGATGTTGCCCTTGCCCATGGTGCAGCCGGTTGCTATCTGCAGGCCGTCGACAAGACAGGATAGCGGCGGGGTTGTGCCGGCTTCGACATTGGTTACTATTCCCGAGTAGCCAAAGGAGCCAAGCTCCTTTAGGCCTCTTAGCCCCATCCTTATTCCCAGCACAAGAAAGGGCCCCAGGTGGCCGTGAAATTCGATTCCCCTCTCCACCATCTGCTCAAGAGAGATATTATCAACATCGATCTCCTTCATCTTCATGCCTTTCGACCTCCACTTTAGCTGAATCGAGCCATTGCCATAGCTGAGGATCGGCCTCCTGAATGGATTCGGATCAGATCCAGCTTGTGATCATCCGTGCGCCTTAAACTGATCGTATGTGCATATTTATAGCCTTGTCCAAAACCTCAAGTGATGAAGCTGCCTGCATATTGAAAGGCGGCCCGAAGGGTTTTTGCAATCTCGCAGCTCCGACTCGTTAGGCTAGAGGACCAGCTGCCTGTTGTAGTTTAGAACCTCTGCCAAGGTATCCACGCCCTGTACCGATCTCGGGAAGTTGGTGAATACTACGCGCTCTGCGTCTATCCCCCTGTCATGGAGCGCCTCTTCGATTCCCTTTCCGAGCTCTCCTGACTGCATATTCTCGATCACGTAGGCCACGTCCCTATATTTATCCGGGTCAGCTATTATATCATCTACGATCTTGTCCGCTGTCTTCGTCCCGTTCATGGCAAATTCAGGGGCGAAGAAGTTGACGACGTTCATTCCAAGCCAGCTCTGGACCGGCTCCATCTGCCAGAGAATGACTATGACCTTTGTCTCCTTCAGCTTCTCCCTCTCGGCGTCGCTAGGTTCTGCGGCATCGAATGAATCTAGATATTCGTCATACCGCCCCTCGTAATATGCCTCGTTAGCGGGATCTTTCTCTACCAGCCAGTCCTTTACCTCGGCTGCGAGCAGCTTTGCGTTCGAGGGCGTGTTCCATTCCCTCGACGGGTCCGATACCGTCCTCCACTCGACGGTTCCAAAGTCGTTTGCCTCCATGAAGTTGTCAACGGCTGGCATATTGATGCTCTTGTCGTTATTGTCGTTGTATGCCATGAACATGTCGGCATCCCTGATGAAATCCATGTTGAGCTGTATTCGATTGGGGATTATATCTGACTGCAGGTGCGGGCAGAGGGTCGGATCTGCGATGGATATCGCCTCGACCTTATCCCCGCCGATGAATGTAGCTGGGTCCATCAGAACGCTGGTGGTGCAGACGATCTTGAGCTTTTCCGGGGCTTGATCACCGAGGGATGGGGCGATCAAGAGGATCGCAAGAATCATCATGATCAGTCCGCGATATTTCTTGGAATACATAAAGCAAGCTTAGTATTATGAAATATTTAAGTCTTCTGTATTCCTCAGACTTGATCGAAACCGATCATATCGTAATCCTGCACGGAATTGCATCCGGGAGCTGTAGCGAGAGCAATTCCTAATAGTCGCTCTTAATTTACAACCGCTAACACTATCATTATAAATTTAATATTTTTTGTAATTGATCCTTCGTTTGAACGATAAAATTACGGATATTGCAAAGACTCCGGTGAGCAGGAGGGCCACAAGGGGTGGGATTGGCAGCGTATACTTAAAGCCTGCCCAGACGCCGAAGGCGCTCACCGAGATGGCAACTAGCGGGGCGGCCATGAACATGCTTTTTACGTTGAAGCAGAACTGGCTGGCAATCGACGCGGGCGTTACGATGAGCACGAATATGAGAAGTCCGCCCACAATATTGAGCGTGAGCGAAACGGATAAGGCGATGATGAATAATAGGATATAATATACTACCTTCACGCGGATTCCGGACGCCTCTGCTATCTTCATATTGAACATTATAGATGATATCTCTTTATAAAATGCGAGAACAAAGATAACTGTGATGGCTGAGACCAGAAGCAAGGCGTAGATCTCCTCTCTATAGAGGGAGACTACATTGCCGAAGAGCAGGCTTCCTGCCGAAAGGCCTCTTCCCATATTTTGCAGATAAGAGATCAAGAATATGGCCACAGCCATCGACATTGCGAAGAGCACGCCAAGGGTTGCATCTGCAGCCATCTTGGCCTTATCGCTCACCGGCCCGATAAGGGCGGCCACCGCCATGCTGAAGAAAATGGCCGCTATCTGCGCGCTGGTCTCCAGATACATTCCGATGGCAGCGCCTGCAAAGGCCGCATGAGACATGGTAAAGCCGATGGAGGAGAGGTTCATGCGGGAAATTATGACGCCCAGTATGCTGCAGGCGATGGAAGCGAAGACCATTGCCTCGACGGCACGGCATACGACGTTATTCTCAATGAGAAATTCGAGCATCTTCGTTCACCGCACACTCTTTACGGATGATGGATTCGACGTCTTTCGAGTCGCACTCCCTATCGTATATGATCCGGCCCTTGTTCATCACCACGAGGTGGATACGGATGTCGGGAAGCCCGTCGAAGGCATGGGATACCATCAGAATTGGAGTCCCGCTTCTAACAACTTGCTTGAATATCCCCTGGAGGTATTCCCTGGCGTGAAAGTCGAGGTTGCTGAAGGGCTCGTCGAGCATCATCACCTCCGGCTCCTTGGCGATGTTGTGAGCGATCATGGCTTTCTGCTGCTGGCCTCCGCTCAAAGTGCCTATGGTCTTATGGGCCAGGTCCTCGATTCCGACCAGTTGGATCGCTTTGGAAGCGGCCTCGAAATCCTCTTTTGAAGGCCTCTTCAAGAGCCCTAGCCTGCCATATCGCCCCATTAAAACCACCTCCTCCACGGTGAAGGGCGTAAATGGGTCGAAGTAGAAGTTTTGAACGACATAGCCGACCTTCTTTCTCACAGCATTGCCATGGCGACGGAGATCGAGGCCGCAGACCATGGCGCTCCCATGAGTGATCTTGATGAGGCCGTTTATCGACTCGAGCAGCGTCGTCTTTCCTGCGCTGTTTGGGCCGCCGATCACCACGTACTCGCCTGGATCTACGCAGAGCGACAGGCCCCTTATAACAGGTTTATCCCCGCCCTCGTATGCCGTGTAGATATCGTTCAGCTCGATTATTCCCAATGCATGCCTCCAAATGCATACTTGATGCAGCTCAAATCATATCATTTAATAAGGATTTCGATAGGCCTGGAGCGGGCTGCCGTGTATTAGGCTGCAGCTGGGCTTCGAAGAGTAAATCTTATGATCTCTCCCCGTTGCATGGCGAGATTTCAGCCGGCTCCGGGGTGGCCCTGATAGCTAGTACAGCCGACGTCGCACTGAACAGCTTTCTTCCTGGCATATGTCTGATAATCCAACGCTATCTCGCAACAGGCTCTAACCCTCGACGTACTGACCAACCTTCCGGGGCTGGCGAAGTCATGCTATAGCTCGAAGACGTGATCAGCTACAATGGGGCGGCTAGGTGCCCCTTCTGGCGCTTCTATTCCGAGCCACAACCGAGGGGCTACTTATACGATCGAAACAGAGGGGCGGCGTTGAGAGTCCGCTTCTTTCACCCCTGGAACGTGACATATCTTCAGGCGATCTCCATCCAGATCCGCCTTCGCCATGAGCTCATCGAGAGGCCGCTTGGATCCGTGGAGAGGATCGCCGCAGTCGACGCATCCTTCGTGGAGGGCAGGGCCTATGCAGTGGCAGCGGCATTCTCCTATTCCAGCATGGAGCTATTGGATCAATCGATGGCGAAGTGCGATCTCGATTTCCCCTATATCCCCGGCCTCTTGACGTTCAGGGAGGGCTCGGCCCTCCTCATGGCCCTTGATGGCCTGGCGGAGGAGGTCGATGTGATCCTCTTCGACGGTCAGGGACAGGCTCATCCCAGGTTTATGGGCGAGGCTGCCCATCTTGGAATCCTGCTTGACAAGCCAAGCATCGGCTGCGCCAAGTCCTGGCTGTGGGGAGAGTATGAGGAGCCTGGCTGGGAGAAGGGAAGCTCCTCCCCTCTCATTGCCGGCTGCAGGCAGGTGGGAGCAGCCGTTCGCACCCGGTCCGGCGTCAAGCCCATCTTCGTCTCGCCGGGTCACTTATGCGATAATGCCTCTGCGAAAGAGGTCGCGCTTGGATGCTGCCGGGGGTTCAGGATACCTGAGCCGCTGCGCTTCGTTCATGCGCAGTCGAAGCGATATGCCCTTGAGGATAGATGAGTTCGCATTTCGCAGCACCAAATTGGATCTTCGCTGAGCTACGTGAAAATGGATCATCTCCCTACTTGGACATATTGTTAACTTCGGCAAGCCTGAAATTCGATGGATTCATTATATATATGATTATAAATACCTAAATGTGCGTGATTTAATGGGAATATTAGCGTTCATTCGCGTTCATTCGTGGTTGAAATACGTTGGAATGCGCTCGCCCACGCCAAATTGCGAGGATTCCAAAGCAACCTCCTGAATATTTGTTTTGTTCTTCTCGGGAGACTGCTTGGGCAGTTCCACTCGGTCTAAATCGAATTTGTCTCAAATCTCTACCACACCTGCGCCTCTGAAGGCTAAGAAAGGTTGATGATAAATAAGACTGTGTCTATCTGGATTATCTATTTTTGCATATGGTCTGAGGGGATCAGAGCAACCTTCTAATACAATAAATTCTCACGATTGTACGGTGCGGTTGGGAACATGTTTGAAATCAGACTGATCATCGATAATCGAGAGGTAACTGTCCCCAAGGGGGCTACCATTCTCGATGCGGCCCGCAAAGCAGGCTCTTATGTGCCGGCACTTTGCCATCATCCGGACTTGAAGCCCATAGGATCCTGCAAGCTGTGCATCGTCTCTGTAAAGGGCCTTGATTACTATCCTACATCCTGCAATACCCTGGCGGAAGAGGGAATGGTGGTGGAGACCCGGACAGAAGAGCTGCAAGAGATGAGAAGACACACCCTGGAGATGCTCCTGGCCCTCACCAATCATCCCACCTCCTGCCTTTTCTGCGAGAGGGGAGACGAATGCACCGATTTGCGCGAGTGCATGAGAAAATTTCCAGCAACCGTGGGTTGCAAGTACTGCCCCAAGAATGGGGAGTGCGAGCTGCAGGAGGCGGTGCAGTTCGTCGGCCTGGAAAAGATCAGGTATCAGCTCTCCTTCAGGAATGTTCCGGTCTTAAGAGAGCCCTTCTTCGATCGGGATTACAACCTCTGCATCATGTGTAGCCGATGCGTGCGAATCTGTCAGGAGGTGCGTGGGATGGGGGTGCTGTCCAACAATCCTGACTTTCACCATATGCACTGGATAGGCCCCTTATCCCTGCAGGACTCAGACTGCAAGTTCTGTGGCGCATGTGTGGATGCCTGCCCCACAGGTGCCCTCTACGTCCGATCTCAGAAATGGATTAAGCCAGAGATGGCGGTTTCTACCGTCTGCCCCTACTGTGGCGTAGGCTGCCGATTAAAGCTTGGAGTCAAAGACAACAGGGTGATCTCCATCACCCCGGACAGAGATAGCCCAGTAAATCGGGGGCAAGCATGCGTCAAAGGCCGTTTTGGCCTGGACGAGGTAGTGCACCATCCCGACCGTTTGACAACGCCTCTGATAAGGCGAAACGGCAGACTTGAGGAGGCCAGCTGGGAAGAAGCGCTCGATCTCGTTGCCAAGAGGTTCGCTGAGATCAAAGATAGATACGGTCCTGATTCAATTGGAGCATTTTCCTCTTCCAGGTGCACCAATGAGGAGAACTACCTGGTGCAGAAACTTGCAAGAGCGGTCTTTGGAACCAACAATGTGGACAACTGCGCTCGAATCTGCCATGCTCCATCGGTTACAGGGCTTGCCGCCTGCTTCGGCAGCGGAGCTGCTACCAATTCCTTTGACCAGATTGAAGACGCCGATCTCCTGTTCATTATCGGTTCCAATACCACCGAGGCTCATCCGATCGTCAGTCTGAAGATAATCAAGGCAGCTAACAAGGGCGCAAAGATCATCGTTGCCGATCCGCGTAAGATCGAGCTTGTCGACCTGGCAACGGTTTGGCTCAACCTAATGCCGGGAACTAACATCGCACTGTTGAACGGCATGATGAACGTCATCCTGGAGAGTGGGCTTGAAGACCGGGACTTCATTGCCGCGCGTACCGAGGGCTTCGAGGAGTTCCGGAAGGTGGTTTTGGAATATCCGCCCAATCTGGCTTCTGAAATAAGCGGAGTTGCCGAGGAAGATATCATTGAAGCGGCCAAGCTCTATGCCAAGGCAAAAAATGCAATGATCATCTATAGCCTTGGAATAACCGAGCATATTACTGGAACCGCAAATGTAATGTCCTTGGGCAACCTCGCCATGCTTACGGGCAATGTGGGACGCAGGTCTACCGGGATTATGCCGCTTCGCGGGCAAAATAACGTTCAAGGGGCCTGCGATATGGGGGCCCTTCCCAATAATTACGTCGGTTATCAACCGGTAACGGATCCGGATATACGGTCCAAGTTCGAAGTGGCCTGGAACGTCAAATTGCCCCCAACTCCTGGTCAGACCTCCACTCAGATGTTGGATAATGTCAAACAAGAGGGAATCAGGGCGCTTTATATCCTCGGAGAAGATCCCGCCCAGACCGAGCCCGATACAAATCGTGTCTGTGCAGCGTTAAAAGCCCTTGACTTCCTCGTTGTTCAGGAGATATTCCCAACTGAGACCACCAAATACGCCGACGTAATCCTGCCTGCTGCAAGCTTTGCGGAATGCGACGGGACCTTTACAAATGGCGAGAGGCGCATACAAAGGGTGAACAAGGCAATTCCTGCAATATGCGGCCTGGAGAACTGGGAGACGATCTGCAAGATAGCCGAGAAGATGAACTATCCCATCAGCTACAACCACCCATCGGAGATCATGGATGAGATCGCTGCTCTTGCGCCTATGTTTGGCGGAGTAAGCTTTTCGCGTCTGGGGGTAGGCGGGCTTCAGTGGCCCTGTCCATCCATTGATCATCCGGGCACAAAGACGATGCATGTCGGTAAGTTCAGCCGTGGCTTGGGCAAGTTCAACGCAGTTGAGCATAAATACCCAGCCGAGCGGCCGGATTCAGATTATCCGTTGATCCTTACCACCGGCAGGAGAAGGGAGCATTACAACTGCGGCTCGATGACCCGGCGGTCGAGCGGTATCATGTGGGTCTGGCCGGAGGAAGCAATAGAGATAAGCCCAACAGATGCTGCCGAGCTTGGTGTTTGTGACGGGGAGACGGTTCAAGTCAGCTCAAGGCGCGGCTCCGTTAAGACAACGGCAAGGGTTACCGACAAGTCGTCGCGCGGCGTTGCCTTCATGTCCTTCCACTACCAGGACGTCTTAACGAACCTCCTTACAAACGCCGCGCTCGATTTCACGGCAAAGACGCCCGAGTTCAAGGCCTGCGCCATAAGGATAGAGAAGGTCCCTTCGTGAAGGGCTAGAAGCCACCGGGTTTCTGGCCCGCCCTCCTCCTCCCCCGAACGCTCAAAGGCTCGCCGGGGATCTCGCCCGGCGGGGCGGGGGGCCTTCTTACAGAGGGCTCAGCAGATCTGCTATCAGATCGTCGACGTTATCGAAACGCTTCCCTAGATCAAGCTCTGCCTCTCTCTTCGCCTCCAATACATCGGCAATGAACTCCTCGCTGAAATCTCCGTGAGAGTCGGAAGCATGCAAGGAGGTGCCAACTTTCTGGACCTCTCTAAGGGCAGTCATCTAAACCACCTATCGCGATGCTGATATATATAGTTCGTACAAGCTGACGATTCTTTATATATCTTGCATTGTATTCACATGTACCTATTCACATGTACCCCCTCCTCTTGGTGTTCTCTTTAAAAGTGGACAGTTTTATTCCGCCATAATCGGCCACTTTTACACCGCCAATGAGAATTATGTGGGATATATGGCAACATCAAGATAATATCGTCGCTCCTAATGCAAAGAAGAATAGGATGGAAAAAATTGCACCAAATATCCTTTCTATGATGAATCCAGTCTTTATTATGGATCTGGATATACCTTGATTCTTAGGGATTTCAGGGGGATCGACAAAGAGTTTTGTGCCTGAAAGAAAAATAATTGCACTGAATTTAAAAGGTTTTAATATTATGATAACTTTATCTAAAGTCCTCTTTTTAAGGAAGTCGTCTAAGCCGTTGCCCCAAGTACTGTTATATTCATCAGCCATAAATTTAATCCTTTGCCAACCTAGAAAGCCCCAAAAAATACCAAATAGAAATATAATAAGTACAGACCATATAAGTGGATAGAGGGGTCTCTTACCATAACCAAAAGTTATTAAAGCTAATCCATTAAAAATATACGATAACAAATCTTGGATTATTGCTGCTAATTGGGCCAGTGGGTTCTCTTTTAGCATATATGTTGGTTGATAATGCACAAATTGCTCTTGCTTATATCTATAATAGCAATCATCAGCGTCTTTATTGAGACCCAATCTCCTGAAGTTCTCAATAAGCAATTGGTAAGTAGCCTCATCATATGCTAACTCATTAATGTTAGCATATCTAATGAATAATTTTTCATATTTTGTTCTTATCAAATAAAGGGATCTCTTAAAAGTAGTGTTCAAAAATAATAAATCATCTCTAAAGCGACTATTATTAAAAGTTACATCGTCTTCAAAGGATATATCGTTAAAATTTGTCTCATTGAAAAATATCATTCCTGCAAAGTCGGCAGACATATTAAACTTTGATCCAGAGAAGTCTACTGGTCCGTTAATTATTGATCTTTTGAACACAATAGGTCCGTTATACTTAGATTTCATAAAACTACTATCTTTCTTAAGTTGTGAATCGGAAAAATCGACCATCTTATTAAAAAATGATCGAATAAATGATGCAGATTCAAATTGAGATCCCATGAACCAAGCCTCATTATCAAAAGTAACCCCTTCAAATTCAGCCATTCCTATAAAACGGGATCTTCTGAAATCAGCAATTTCTTTAATATTAGCATCCGAAAAGGTAACGTTTCTATTAAAATTAGATTCATAGAATCTAGCCCATTCAAATTTGGATACACAAAATGAAACAGATCCGTTGAAATTGGACCCACAAAAAATTGCATCTCCAAGAAATTGAGACCCGTCAAATGCAAAATCGCACTCATCTTCTCCAAAGTTATCCGCAAAATTTATATAGCTCCCAAATGATTTGCGCCCATCAAAATTAGATCTTAGAAAGACAGCATCTTGAAAGAATTTTGATAATTGAAAAGATACGCCTTTATTAAATTGTGATTCAGTAAATATTGCATCTTTATCAAATTGAGAACATTCAAAGTTTGCTGATTTCTTAAATATTGATTTAGTGAATACAGAGTATCCATGGAATATGGATTGTGAGAAATCAGAAAAACCATATATAGTAGTGTTTTCAAAATTTATGGATTTATAGAATATGGAATTATTAAAATCAATATTTCCATATATCACAGAGTCATTTATATGTATTGGGGAGGTTACTAATTTATACTGATCAGGAATTATAAAGGGTCCGCGAAATAGGTCATCTCCATCGATCCATTTTATGAAGCTTTCCGTCTCGACATGTTCTGATGGGAGATTTAGCATATCCAAATTAAGATTTCCATCAATTATAACATGGTCATATTGAATAATTTCGTTTTTCTTAATTTTTTCAAGAATCTCACTAGCAGGTATTCTTATATATGGCTTTACATCATTCTTTTTAATAATTCTCGGCTTATTAGGGCGTATTTCTCTAAATATTTCGTCTCTAGATAGATTGGAAAATACTTCGAGGGTAAGATTTCTTAAATCTCTATCTGTTGGCACATAACCAAAAACATCACTATTATAATTATTAGTAGCGTCCGTACGAGAGTATGGTTTAAAATCTATGAATATTTTTTTCATTTCGTATGAATTTATTACCTTCCAATTATTCGACAGGTTTGTTGAGCTATTCTGTTCGCTGTCTTCCTGGTTCTGAAAACCACCAGATGCTTTCCAAACATCTGAGTTTACACCTAAAGCATTCTCGACTGAATTCTTCAAAGAGAATGCCTTTTCATAATCAGGATCAATTTTAATTGCCCCTTCGATATATATTAGAGCTTCATCATACTTCCCTCGCTTATATAAAGCATTTCCTTTTCCATACAATGCATTTTTATCTCTCGAATTAATTGTTAAAAGCCTGTTATAGAAGTTGATGGCTTCCTCATATCTTCCTTGATCACTAAGAGCATCACTTATGCCCTCCAAGGCATTGGTATCATTTGAATTGATCTTGAGGGCCATACTATAGGCTTCGGTTGCCTCCGCAGAGCGACCCTGTTTTAAAAGAGCCAAACCTTTGCCATCCCAAGCGGATCCATTATTTGGATCCAATGTTGATGCCCTAGTGAATGCATCAAGCCCCTCATCTGTTCTATTGAGCATAACTAGCGCTAAACCTTTGATAATCCATACCCATGTTATGTCTGGATCTAGTTTAAGAGCTTCGTCATAAGCCTTGACACATTCATCAAACCTATTCAGCTTAAGGAGAGCGGTCCCTTTTGATATCCAAATATCACAATTATTTGAATCTCCTTTGAGAGCCTCGGTAAACGCTTGATTTGCTTCTACCATCCTATCCAAGTCAAATAGAATTATGCCTTTTCTTTCCCAAGCCTCGGACCAATTTGGATCTATCAGTAAAGCTTCATCATAGGCTTGGATAGCTTCATCTTTTCTTCCAATTGTATCGAGAGCGTCGCCTTTGTTGAGCCATATCACACTTGATCTTGGATCTAAAATCAGTGCCTGATCATATAACTCGATAGCATCGTTAGTTCTATTTATTATGGAAAGAACTCTGCCTTTAATGAACCGGATTTCAGAGCTGTTTGGATCTAACTCGATTGCTTGATCAATCAGCTGTAAAGCCTCATCAGTTTTGTTTTCAGAAAGAATAGCCAAGCCCTTCCAAACTAAAATCGTAGAATTTGTCGGATTTAACACATGGGCATTATTGAAAGCCGGAATTGCCTCATTCATTCGTCCTTCGTTATAAAGAGATGTGCCTATTTTGAACCAATCATTAGCCGTTTGATCACCTGAGGCTGGAATTAGGATCAATGTCAAAAGCAAGGTTAGCTTTGGAAGTTCCTTCAGCATTGCTACCAGTTTGGTATGTCTATGAGGACTGGTAAAAAGGTTTTGCTTTTAGACCTAACTCTGCAGCTCTGAAACTTGACATGGTCACATTGCCTATAAATAGGGCTTAGCCGATATCGATATACCTTAACTAAAATATTTTGGGCTATGATCCCGCACGCTATCGATTAGGCTGATGATGTGACATTGCCAAGTTAAGGCTTGCGCCATGCAAATAGAGAAGATCGTCTCAAGAAAAAAGGTAGCCAGCGAGTATGGCCAAGTCGATCCTGACAGAGAGAACCCCCCCCTATCCAGCCCCGCCTACCGTCGCCTTGCTCACGAGGATATGGGGCGATCCATCGCTTACAGGCACGAGCTGCCCTGCCTTTCCGCACCGGCCGCTGTTGAACTTGAGGTCGTCTCCAACCGCCGCAACCTCTGAGAGTATCTCGAGCGTGTGGCCTGAGAGGGATACATCCCTTAGAAGCTGGGTGATCTCCCCTCCCTCCACCAGATAGCCGCGCTTTGCGTTGAACTGGAATACCCCTTCTGCGGTGTTCACCTGACCTCCCCGGCTTCCGAGCAGATAGACGCCATCTTTTAGCTCCTCGATTATCTCGGAGAAGCTCCAGTCGCCGTTATCGATGTAGGTGTTGGACATTCGCACAACAGGCCTAGCGTAGCCCTGGGAGCGCGCGTTCCTGGGAACCCCGCCGAGCCTGCCTGCGGTCTCGCGAGAGTGGAGGTACGATCTCAGGATCCCGTCCTCCACGAGGACCGTCTCCGAAGAGGCAGAGCCCTCGTCGTCGAAGGGATAGTATCCGTAGTTGGATAGGCTTGGGTCGTCCTTTACAGTGATCAGCTCTGAGCCTATCCGCTCTCCGAGACGGCCTTCGAGTATGGATCCTCCCTCGAGCACGATATCCCCCTCGGTGGCGTGGCCGACAGCCTCGTGAACGAAGACCCCTGCAAGCTCCTGGTCAAGCACGACTGGATTAGTGCCGCCCTTGGGAACGCGGGCATCGAGGAGCGCGATCGCGGTCTTTGCAGCATTCTCGGCAAGCGAATGGGCATCGTGGATCTCGAAGAGCTCAAGGCCGCATACGCCTGCCCTGCTCTCGCTTCCCGCCTGATAGAGCCCGTTTCTCTTGGCAACGGCGCTGATTGCAAAAGCGGTCCTCGTAAGCGACTGCTCGACGTCGATCCCATCTGAGGTCGAGTATTGCGTCGACGACTCGAGCTCGGTATAAACAGCCTGGGTCGAGCTTATCCCGTCGATCCTAGCCCTGTTTTCGATCTCCCGAATAAGGGCTACCTTCTCCTCCAGGCTAAGGCTGGAGGGATCGACCTTGGGGGCAACATCGATATGGGCGCTCTCAGGGGCAGCTCCCTTTGCAAGGGATAGGTCCTCCGACCTGTTGATCTTGCGGGCGACCTCCTTGGCGGTTCGAATTCCTTCGGGAATCCCTTCCATGTCCTCGGTGGTCACAAAGCCCCAGCCGCTGCCCTCGAGAGCCCGGATTGCCGCCCCATGGAAATGGCTCTCCGAGATCTCCTCCAGCCGGCCGTTGTCAAGCACGATCCTGATCCTTCGGCCTCGCACAACCCTTACGTCGTGAAATGAGGACATATCTCTCAGAGGCTCCGGCTGGGAGTTGGGGTGGGGATGGTCTCGGGAAGGGATATCCCGAGCTTCTTCTCCGTTGCAAAGCGCTTTAGCTTCTCGAGCAGGCGCGAACGCTGAGCCCCCAGGCTATGCTCGAAGACGTCGCTTATTGTGGAGACCGGTATGATCTCCACCATCCCCTTGAAGGAGTCGTCGATTAGGACGTCTCCCATGTTGGACTTGGGTATGAGCACTGTCTTGATCCCCGCAAGCGCCGCAGCCTCGATCTTCTGGGTTACGCCTCCTACGGGAAGCACGTCTCCCCTCACCGATAGAGATCCGGTCATGGCAACGCTCTGCTTGACAGGCACGCCCTCGAGCGCCGATATCACAGCTGTCGCTATCGATATCGACGCGCTGTCACCTTCAACGCCCTCGTATGTCCCAATGAACTGGATGTGAACATCCTTGTTTGTGATGTCCTCTCCAAGGAACTTCTTGATGAGGGCAGAGACGTTCGTCACTGCCTCGCGGGCGATCTCCTGGAGCCTGCCTGTGGCAATCACGCGCCCCTCTTCCTTGGACTGGGCAGGTGTTACCTCGGCCATTATGGGAAGGACTATTCCAGAGTCCCCCATCACCGCAAGGCCGTTGACCCGGCCGACCTCGTCGCCGGCGTTATGGTACATGCTGTAGTCCTTGCGCCTCTCGAGGTAGCGATCGGCAAGCTGCTGCTCTACCGACCGGGCCATCTTCTTCGCCTGGATGACGTGCTTTGCGTCGGTAAGGGTTACTCCCTCGGCGCGGGCGGTGTCACCGGAGACTCGCACAAGGCCGCCGAGGTCGCGAAGCATCAACGTCAGATGCCCCTTTCTCCCCGACCTCCGCTTCGCTTCGCGGATGATCTCGGCTACAGCGGCCTTCGTGAAGTGGGGGATCTTCCCGTCCCTTACGACCTCTTGGGCGACGAACCTCATCAGCTTATTGCGGTTCTCGAGGGTGTCGTCCATGGTATCTCGCATGTACACCTCGTAGCCGTATCCTTTGATACGGGAGCGAAGTGCCGGATGCATCCCCTGAACGGCATCGAGGTTTCCTGCAGCTATCATGATGAACTTGCAGGGGACAGGCTCTGTCCGTACGAGCGCTCCCGACGAGCGTTCGCTCTGTCCGGTGATCGGATACTCCCCCTCTTGGAGAGCTGTCAAGAGCGACTGCTGGGACTCCATCCGCAGCGTGTTCACCTCGTCGATGAAGAGAACTCCCTTGTGAGCCCGGTGAATTGCTCCGCACTCAACCCTCTCGTGGCTGGGCGTCTCAAGGCCGCCGGACTGGAAGGGATCGTGCCTCACATCCCCGAGCATGGCGCCCGCGTGGGCCCCTGTGGCATCGACATAAGGAGCATTCTTCTTTTCTCCGTTGTCCACAAGGAGCTTCGGGATGATCGACTCCTCCTTTGGCATGAGATAGCGCATTGAGAGGAAGATCAAGGCGGCAGCAATGATTCCGAATAGGAGCTGGCCTGTGTAGTAGGCGTAGACTATCAAGGCCATTACGAGGAGCATGAAGAACATGTTCCTGGTCTGGACCTTCTTTCGCGCCTCCATCTTCTGGGCATCAACTATCTGCTTGCCCCTTCCAGCTGGAACCTCCCTTACGCGGGGGTTGTTGTTGTCCTCGGGATTATTATAGATTAGTATATCCTGCAGCTCCTCTACTGGAAGGAGTTCGCTCATGGCCCTTCCCAGCATCGACTTGCCCGTTCCGGGAGATCCTATGAGCATTACATGGCGGCGCTGATGTGCCGCCTTCTTAATTACCTCAACTGCCTCTTCCTGACCGATAACATGCTCTATCAGGCTCTCCGGCACGTTGATGCTGCTCGTATCATCGAAGCTGATATCGCCCAACAGCTCATTCGTCTCGTCCATAGTCAAGCTATCGGCCTCTCATCATATAGTCACAAAGACCTTCTATCATATATAAGTGGTCTGGTATGGGGATCTGCATTGCCTTGTTCGTCCTCATGAATGAAACTCTCCTATCATGCGGGAGTACTCCTCCAGGGCTTCAGGGGATAGGTGGGGCGAGACCTTGCCGAGCGCTTCAAGGAAATGGGATCGTCCGATCTCCACTCCTCGGGCTATGAGCTCCTCAGGCCTCATCCCAGGCCCGATCATTTCCCTTAGGGCAAGCATCCCAGCCTCCCGGCAGAGGGTCTCGATATCGGCCCCTGTGAAGGAGTCCGTTCTGCGGCCAAGCTCCTCTGCAGACACATCCTCGGTAAGTGGCATGCGGGAGAGGTATATCCTCAGTATAGCGAGCCTTGCCTCATGTTGGGGCATCGGTATGTGGATCAATCGGTCGAAGCGGCCCGGCCTGAGCAGGGATGGATCGACTAGGTCAGGCCTATTGGTTGCCGCAAGGACCACGACGTCCTTGAGCTCCACGAGCCCATCCAGCTCTGTGAGGAGCTGACTTACCACCCTCTCGGTTACATGGCTGTCGTAGCCCGAGCCCCGGGCGGGGACGATTGCGTCGATCTCGTCGAAGAAGATCAGAGCCGGCGCTGCCTGGCGGGCCTTTCTGAATATCTCCCTTACAGCCCTCTCCGACTCGCCGACCCATTTGGAGAGGAGTTCAGGCCCTTTGATGCTGATGAAGTTGACCTGGCTCTCGGTTGCAACCGCTCGAGCGATCAGCGTCTTTCCAGTCCCGGGAAGCCCGTAGAGGAGAACGCCCCTTGGCGGGCGAATCCCGGCCATCTGGAAGGCCTCCGGGTACCTAATGGGCCACTCGATCGACTCGATCAGGGCTTGCTTTGCCTCATCGAGCCCCCCAATCTCCGACCAGCGGACCTCTCCGACCTCGACCATCACCTCGCGCATGGCGCTTGGCTCTACCTTGGCCATGGCCGCGCGGAAGTCCTCTCTCGTGACGAGCATCCCCTCCAATGTATGGGGAGAGATTGCCTCCTGAACGTCGAGGTCAGGCAGGGCCCGTCCCACTGTGTGCATGGCAGCCTCCTTGCAGAGCGAGGAGAGGTCGGCGCCCACGAATCCGTGCGTTATTTCTGCGACCTCGGAGAGGTCTAGGCTCTCGTCGAGCGGCATGCCCCTTGTATGGACGTAGAGTATCTCCAGGCGTCCTGCTTTGTTCGGGATTCCGATCTCCACCTCCCGATCGAACCGTCCCCCTCGTCTTATGGCTGGATCGAGGGCGTTTGGCCGGTTGGTGGCAGCGATCACTATCACCTCGCCCCTTCCCGAGAGCCCATCCATCAAAGACAGGAGCTGGGCAACGATCCTTCTTTCGAGGTCTCCTGAGACATCCTCCCTCTTCGGGGCGATCGAGTCTATCTCGTCGATGAATATGATGGAGGGAGCCGTCCTCTCGGCCTCATCGAAGATCTCGCGCAGCCTCTCCTCGCTCTCCCCGTAGAATCTGGATACGACCTCGGGCCCGGATATGGATAGGAAGTGAGCGGAGGTCTCGCTTGCCACCGCCCGGGCGATCAGCGTCTTTCCAGTCCCCGGCGGTCCATGAAGGAGCACGCCTTGCGGCGGCCGTATCCCGAGCCGGGAGAAGATCTCGGGATGGCGCAGAGGAAGCTCCACCATCTCCCTGATCGCGCGAATCTCCTTTGCGAGGCCGCCTATATCCTCATATGAGATCTCACGCGCTTGAAGATCCGGATCGTCCACCCTCTCCTTGGTGATGGAAATCATCGTATCCCTCGTGATGACAACGGGGCCTCCGGGCGTAGTGCTTACCACGACGAACCCAAGCGAGTTGGTGATCATATCCACCCTGATATGCTCGCCCTTCACAACAGGCCGCCCCTCGAGAATCCTCATCAGATATTGAGATCCTCCAACCAACTTGATATCCCTCGTCGGGGAGACGACTATCCTCCGGGCTGGCCTTGCCTCCGTCCGGCTGATCTGGACCTTGTCGTCGATCCCCACGCCCAGGTTCGAGCGCAGGTTCCCGTCTATGCGGATCATCTCAGGCGAATCCTTGGGATTGGATGGCCAGGCAAGGGCGCATACCTTGTCCTTGCCCTGGATCTCGACTACGTCGCCGTTTCCAAGCCCCAATCTCTCGATAAGCTCCAAGCTGAAGCGCGCGATGCTCCTGCCTGCATCCCTATGATAGGCCTCCGCCACCCTGAGGGTAATGGGTTCAATCATTGTTTTCATCTCATATGGTGCAGAGACCATGCCCCGCCGGTCTCCCTAACCAAGCCCCGGTCATGGAGCCTTCTTAGATGGTCCTCCAATATGATGGTTGGAACCTCCATCTTTCGCGAGAGGGCCTCGATCTTGTCCTCTCCAGATAAAAGGGCTGCTAGGATCTCGGAATCGAGCTGGTCGTGGTCCGCACTATGGATCTCCAGCCATGCAAGCTGGCGAACCTCCATCATCCGCGATTCGATGAGGTTCATCTGTCGTCTCAGATCCAATCGACGCTTCTCCAATAGGCTGAGCTCCTCCTGGACCAGCCTGATGTCAATTCCCTTCTCCTTATCAGGGGCCTCGCCCATCTCCGGCTTATGAGTCCTGACGCCGTAAGAGTGGGGGGATACGGCCACCTCGAGCACGAGGTTTCTTGCTATGCGGAAGTACTTTCGCCTTCCCTTATCGCTGTAGCATTCCACGAGTCCGGCCCTCTCGAGCCTGTCCAGGTGGTCGATGACAGCCTTTGGCCCTACGTCCAGACGCTTGGAGATCTCGTTGAAGTAGAAGGGGCGAAAGGATAATAGCTGAAGTATACGCCTTCTGTTCTCGTTTCCCAGCACGTCCAGGAGTTCTACCGGATCCATATGCCCTGCCTTGTGATATTATGAAGTTAGTAACCTTTCGTTACATAAACCTTGCGGTGGGGTAGCGCGACTCTCTGGATAGGGATCTCCTCCCGATCTCATCTCGCGTCCGGGCCGCTCGCCCTATTAAGATCCTTCCAGAGGCGCCAGGCGTCCCTTCCTCGTCCATAGAAGTCGATGAGGAGCTGGCCTTCGCTATATCCTCCCTGATGATAGAGGGAGAGCGCCGCGCAGTTCTCTTGCGCTGCTTCAAGATAGATCCTCAATGCCCCCATCGCGGAGAGCTCATCTTCCATCGCCCCCATCAACCTTCGGCCGATGCCCCTCCTTTGATGGCCTGGATCGATGTCCAGTATCTTGATGGCCCCGGTCCTCCCCTTTGTGTAGCCTATTATGAATCCAACGACTGCTTCCCCTTCGGCTACGAGTATCCGGGCGTGTCTCAGGTGGAAGAGAAACATACCCCCAGGTAAGGCCTTCTCCTGGGGATAGCATAGTCGATCGATCTCATTCATCCTGGGAAGATCCCCTTCCCAGGCTCTGCGCATTCTCATCTACCTTTCGAGACCTGCTCGATAACTTCGGCGTAGTCCCCGAACACCTCGGGGATGTCTATCGTCCCTACTAGGTCGACAATTCCAATCGCCGCAACCGCCCTGCCGTCGACAAGGATCGGCGAAACTGCCACAGGCACTCCTTCATAGGTTCCGCTCTGCGGAACTGTCCGGCTGGTCTCTCCAGATGCGAGCACCCCTTCCAACACAGGGCCTGTGTAGGCTTCGTCCACGGCCTTTCCCTTCTCAACCCTCACGCCGGGATGGTTCTTGCTGCGAATCGTGACCGGCAACCTGACCAGCTCGTTTATCGCGATTGCTAGAGGAAGCAGATCCTCGGCAGTCGAGTTCTCGGATATAACCAGATCTCTCATGCTCTCGCTTTAGGCAGTCGATATATCATAAAGGCTGCCCTACGCTTTTCGCCGCATCAATCTCGCCTGGAAGCCGTGGTACTTGGAAAAGCCCTCGGCATCCCTCTGGCTCAGCGTCTCGGAGTCGAACGAGACCATATCCTGGGCGTAGAGGGCGTCTGGGGAGAATCGGCCTACGGGGCTTGCAGAGCCGCAATAGAGCTTCATCCTGACGAATCCGTTGACGCGGGAGTTGGCCTGGTCCAGGAAGGCATTGAGGTCGGCGTACAAGGGATCATCGAGAAGTCCCATGTAGGCGAGCTCCGACCAGGCATCGTCGACCGAGGCCTTGAATCGGAGCTCCGACCTGGAGAGGACGAGGCGCTCGAGGTCTTTGTGAGCGGTCAATAGTATCGTTGCTGCGGGGTGCTCGTAGTTCTCCCTGGCCTTCAGCCCGAGGACTCGGTCCTCGATCATATCTGTCCGGCCGACTCCGTGGCGACCCCCAATCACATTCAACCGGACTATTAGCTCCACGGGCCCCATCGCCTGGCCATCCAGAGAGACCGGAACGCCGGACTCGAAGCCGATCTCCACGATCTGTGAAGGCGTCAACGCATCTGGCGCCTTCGTCCAGGCGTAGATCTCCTCCGGCGGCTCGAAGGAGGGGTCCTCGAGGTGGCCGCCCTCTATCGATCTGGACCAGAGGTTCTCGTCGATCGACCATGGTCGCTCCTTCGTTACGGGGACGTCTATCCCGTGCTCCCGGGCGTAGTCGATCTCCCACTCGCGGCTCAGGTCGAGGTCCCTCATCGGAGCTATGCAATCGAGCGCTGTCGTGCGGAATATCGCTTCGAAGCGCAGCTGATCGTTGCCCCTTCCGGTGCAGCCATGGGCGAGCGCCTTGACGCCCTTTTCCAGGGCGATCTCTACCGCCTTCTTGGCGATGAGGGGCCTCGCTATGGCCGTTCCCAGGACGTAGCCTTCATATGAGCCATTCGCCTTAATGAGTGGAAATAGGTACTCGCGGGCGAACTCCTCTTTGGCATCGATATGATAGTGCTCATCGCTGAGCTTCTCGGCACGGAGGTCTCCTCGCACGAGATCTTCTTCTGGCTGACCAACGTCCACGAGGACGGTGGTCACCTTATCGAAGCTGTAGCGCTCCCGCAGGAGTGGTATGCAGACGGAGGTATCCAATCCTCCCGAATAAGCCAGCACAACCTCGGACAAAACAAACACCGGCCGATAGATCGAGAATCAGTTATTTTAACCTTATGAATGGGCGGTCCCTCGATCCCCTGCCGACCTGGGCGATAACTCTTTAACTGTCACGAAGGATGAGATAACGATGACCCAGCTAATCAGAACTGCCGCCCTCACAGTTGACTTCTCTAAGGAGCGGCATGAGCTCTTGGCCAAGGGAGCCCTCTCCCGGGTGGTACAACCGGTACTCGACAGGATGAACGATCGGTTGAGGGTGGAGAAGCCCGCCATGGTCCGCGAGATGGACGTGGTCGCAACGACCTGGCTTCCTCCGATCCCAAGCGGACCATTCAAGAGGCTCATACTGAATGAGGCGAAGATGGCGATAGGCAGGCCTGTCCCTCAGACGGTGAGCATCGAGGTCACAAGGGAATGCGGTTGCCGATGCGATCACTGCAACATCGGGGAGGGGGAGGAAGAGCTCGAGGGCAAGGACATCGAGCGGGTCATCGATGAAGCCCTGGATCTTGGGGCATGCATCATCACATTCACAGAGGGCGATCCCCTGCTCCGGGAGGATATCTTCGATCTGATTGCCCATGTGGATCCGGAGCTTGCCGTAACCAACCTATTTACGCCCGGCATCGAGATGACTCCCGATATAGCAAGGAGGCTGAAGAACGCCGGGCTCTACAACCTCTTGGTGGGGATATACAGCACCGATTCCAATGAGCATGATCGCGTCCGAGGTGTCGAGGGGGCATTTGAGAAGGCGATCTCTGCCATAAGGTGTGCCTTGAACGAGGGGCTGATGGTCACCATGACGACGCACGTTACGTCCAAGGGCATAAACCAGCTTCCCGATCTCTACGACCTGGCAAAGGACCTGGGCGTCCATGAGTTCTCGATCTGGGAGGGAATCCCGAGGGATGCCGATGATATCCTGTCCCAGATAGATAGGGAGAAGATAATGCGGCTCTATCAAAAGGCAAACTCGAGCCGGGACGGCCCTCGGGTATTTGCGAGCACATTCTTCGAAGGGCAGATGATGGGCTGCATGGCCGGTAGAAGGTGGCAACACGTGGCAGTGGACGGAAGCGTTCGTGGCTGTCCATACCTTAAGGAGAGCTATGGGAACGTATTGGACCTCCCCCTCAAGGAGATCTGGAAGAGAATGCGCGCATCAGGGGATTTCGATGGATTCGAGGGAAGTTGTCCGGCTCAGGAGCTCTCCTGAGCCCCTCGCCAATGTCCTCCGATTCTTCCGAATAATAACTTCTATTATTATATTTATATGGTCTTGCTATCTCCTCGGCGGTTCCGGCCAGGGATCGGCTGCGGCTCCGAGTTATACCCTCTTCTGCGGTTGCAGGTCTCTTCGACCATACGGACAATTATATACCTGAAAAAAAGTTATGGAAAATTATTAGTAGAGAAATGGTCTAAAACTAACCCAGAGGATGGATATGGATGTTATCAACAGGTTCAGGATGAGCCTTGGGTTGTGGGTCAGACGTATATTCGGCAGGAGCCGGGCGAAGATCGGCATATACGGCCCGCCGAACGCGGGGAAGACGACGCTTGCCAATCGCATCGTGAAGGACTTCAGCGGTGGGGAGGTGGGCTCGGTTTCTCACATCCCACACGAGACGAGGAGGGCTGTTCGAAAGGAGGGCGTATTGGTCAAGGGGAATGGATCCAGCATTCAGCTGGATATCGTCGATACGCCGGGCATGGCAACCAAGATCGACTTCAAGGAGTTCATGGCGTTTGGCATGGACGAGGCCGAGGCCAAGAAGAGGGCTAAAGAGGCCACCGAAGGGGTGATAGAGGCCATTAAATGGCTGGACGATCTAGATGGCGTCCTCTTGGTGATGGATGCAACGGAAGATCCCTATACACAGGTCAACGTCACCGTTATCGGCAACATGGAAGCGAGAAGGCTGCCCATCCTCATCATTGCCAACAAGATAGACCTTCCCGACGCCTCCCCCTCAAGGATCAAGTCGGCCTTTCCCCAGCATCCCATCGTCTCAATCTCGGCCCTGGATGGCAATAACATCGATGACCTTTACAATGCCATAGCGGCCAACTTCGGGTGATCCCATGCGAGAAGTACAGATGGATCTGATCTCTGAGGAGATGCTCTCCCACATGACGTCCATGGAGAAGATCAGGCTTATCCTGGATAAGGTCAAGACGGGCAAGATCGTGGTCCTGGAGAGCGGCCTCACCCCTGAAGAGGAGGTCAAGCTGATAGAGATGACGATGACCGAGATCAGGGTCGACGAGTTCACCGGGATCGAGATCGAGACCTATCCCATGAGAAGGGAGGGGTCTCTTCTGCAGAGGATCCTCGGAAAAGGTAGCAACAAGGGCAGGATGACGGTGATCGGCCCTGCAAACCAGCTCCGGACGGTGGAGAAGGACCAGTTTCAGATCAGCACCAAGGTCTCTGTGGGGGATTGATCGAATGCCCCATATGTGTACGAGATGTCGTAAGGTCTTCCAAGATGGAATCGACCTCCTCCAGGGATGCCCTGCCTGCGGCTGGAAGAAGTTTCAGTTCATGAAGGCTGGCCAGAGGGCTGGCCTGGCAAGCAGGGAGATTAGGGCGACAGAGGTGGTGGTGGAAAGGCCGGTTATCACGAGTGCCATGGGGGTCAGGAGGCCACCCAGGGTAGAGGTGAAGGGCGAGCTGGAAAGGGATCGATCCCTCGATGGATATCGTGGTCGAGCCAATGAAGGTGATTCGGGTCGAGCTGATGATGGATATTCAAATCGATCTATGGATGGAGATTTGGCGAAGACTGAAGAGGTAGACGATGTGGAGCTTGAGAGCATCAGGATCGAGGAGCCTGGATCCTATGAGCTCAATCTGGATACCCTCTTCAACAGGGACGAGCTCGTCATGGCCTTGAAGGAAGGAACATATGTGATCGACCTGTCGACTGCATTTCGCAAGTCAAGAAAGGAATGAGCAGGCCAATCGGCATTTCTCCCTCTACCGAATGGTCACCTATCAACTTTAATCGTTATCTCCCTCCAGTTTGGATCCACTCCATGGAGGGTTTCCGCCATGCTTGCAACGACGTTTCCGAGGATCTCCTGGGGAAAGCCGCTAAGGGGTATATCGGATCCATCGATCTTCAACTCTACCTTCATTCAAAACCTCTCCGGGATATATGAGGTGGACCGGGCTCGCTTGGATCCCGATCCTTAGTTTCCTTTCAAGCACCGCCGAATATGGCGATTGGCGGAGTGTAGACCGTGGTCTGGGGGGTTAGGTAATTGATGTCAGGGCCGCTAAGCGCATGGGCCGGGGTGACGACGGTGTTGGTGCCGCTCGTTATGTTTCCGTTCCTGATGGAAAACATGGGGGTTACGGTGATAGGCGTCGGGCCCTTGATGACCGTTGGATCGATCACTGGCTTGTTCACCTTGCCAAGCGTGCTGAGGTCGAGGGGAACGTATGCAGGGGCCGCCTGACCTGCGGAAGTGGGCATCGTCGGGCTGATCCTGGGCAGGGCTATGGGATCGATCACGGGCTTCTTTCCTAGTGTGCTGAGATCCAATACGTCACTGGCGCTGGCCATCTCCAGGCCAGCCATGAACATCAGAAGTACGATGAGGGTGATCTTTACCTTCATATAGAGACCTCCTTTATGGGTCTATCTCAGTGTTTTACCATTTATTCCTTTTGATGAGCAAGTGTAGATCTGCCGGCGGTCTTGCCCATCCTCAGAGGAGCTAAGCCTCGTTGGAGTTCAGGCCTCATTGGACGGGCATCGCCTCACCAGAATACATGCCTCTACCAGAATACATGCTTCACCAGAGTGCGAGGCCGAAGTAGCGAGCAGCATAGGCGAGTCCCACGAGGATCACCGCCGAGCTGAAGACGGCTGTGAGATATTGTCCCGCCTGGAGGTATCTATCCCCTACCTTTCCGGCCACCTTGCGGGAGAAGGTGGATATGGGGATCACGGGAACGCCATGCCCCAGGCCAAAGGAGAAGAGCATCAGCCCTCCTACGAGCGGGGCGACCTGCTGTGAGGCAAGCCAGATGAGCACCGGAAAGACCAGAGAGACGGCGCAGGGGGCCCAGCCAAGGGCGAAGAACACGCCAAGCGTGAAAGCTCCAAGCAGGGCCGAGTACTTGAAGAGATCCATCGATAACCCCACAGTCCTCTCGAGAAAGCTCCTCTCGCCTTGCCCCAGGTTCAGCCTGGACTTTATTGGGGAAAGCAGGCCGTCGAGTGGCCAGAGGCCGTTTATCCCAAGCATTATCATGATGAGCCCAGCCAGGAGGTCGAATGTTCTGGCCTCTCGCACGAAGACGCCTATGTGGGAGATGAAGAATCCTATCATGAAGAAGACGAGCCCCATTCCAAACGTGAAGGCAAGGCCGATCATGAAGCCCTCCAGAGAGCCAGATCCATGCAGGTACTCCTCCCTCCTTCGCGAGGTCATGATGTAGGAGAATATGGCAACCATCAGGGCAATGGAGCATGGTGCAAGGGAGGTCACAATTCCTAGGAAGAACATGCCGAGATAGGAGTAGCTCTGGGAGGATGCATCCACATATCCATCTACCCCTCTGCTCAAATCTCCGTCCACGCTTCCGCCCAACTCTCCGTTCGCTCCTTTGCCAACTTCTCGGTCCAGCTCATCAAGGGCCTTAAGAAGCGATGCTGCATCCACTACTCCCTCCTGGTTGCCCTGGCCCATCCGGTAGACGTGGTATACCCTCGAGACCTGCCCGTCCCCATCGATCAAGAGCAGCGTCGGATTCGAGAAGCCGCCATCGACGGTTGCATAATCGATTAACTCGCGCGATATCGGGTAAGGCTCCATATCATCGGCCCAGAGCCAGCTGATGTTGAGGCCCCACCATGATCGAGCAAGCGCTCTGCCGTCCTTGGAAAACGGGTTCTTCCTGATGTTCAGCGTTATTATATTGATCACTGGATCAATTGCATCCAGCCTGTCGAGCTCTGTGAGCTGGGCGCGAAGCGAGGGCTCGCACTCAAGGCAGAGGGGGTACTCGATGCTCCCCATGAAGAGGATCGAACTCTCACCCTGGTCGAGCGTGATCTCCTGGCCATCCAGGTCGCGGAAGGTCAGAACGGAAGGATCAATTCCGGATTCCGCAAGGCTGAAGGCTTGGGTGCTTCCGAGAAGGAGCGCCAGGATGGCCAGGAGATATCTCTCTTTTTCCATGGATCAACCGGAGTTCTGCCGGAACTGGGCCAGGGCATCGTCGAGATAGGATCTGAGCCTGTCATCGCCTACGACCTCTTCGGTGCTGTGCCATCCCACCTGGACCTGGCCTTGGGAATCCACGACCCAGGTGAGGATCACTATGAGTGGAATTGTTCCGACCCCGCCGTCCGGATCATAGGCTATCATATCAAAGGCTCTGCGATCCCTTAGGGCATCGATATCGAAGTATGCGATATCCCCCAGATAGCCGTCCAGAAGGCCGTCGAGGATCCTCCTCTGCAGTGCGCAGGCCGGGCACTGCTCCTTTTGGAGGAATATGAAGACCGGCTTGCTCTGGAGGGCATCGAGCGCCCAGCTTGCGTGGGGCACTTCATTTCCCGAGAGGGGATTCATCCTGGGATATGTGATCCACCAGTCGTCATCTCCTCCGCCTACGGCGATCGAGCCGGCGCCGCATCCAACCAGGATCAGGAGGGCTGCAAACGTACAGATAATAGAGATCTTAGGCATGGTATCCATGACTCCGAATTCGTATTCGGCGAAGGGGTATATTAGGGACACCCATCCTCGGTCGTTGCGTGCCATATATATCCGAAGGCGGCATCCTGACCATTATGGATTGCCAGATATGCGGCATGAAGGGAGTCTCCTTGATCAAAGTGAGGCATAGGGACCGGGGCTGCGTAAAGGTCTGCAGCGGCTGCTACGAGAGGGAATGGGAGAGGATCCTTCCGGCAACCGGGGGATGTTCCTGCTGGGGCGGATGAGGGAATGGGGGGGATCGACCGCTCTCGCAAGTTGATGCAGGATTGCATAATCGCTTGATAATCATTTAAGTGGCATACATTTAAGTAGATCGAGGGAGATAAGTGCATTAGAGGTCTCGCCCGAGATGGTGCCATCACGAAAAGGGAGCGGCTGGCATCAGGGATGGGGCTTTTCCGAGGATGCTTTAGGGCGTCATAGTTGAAGGAGTGTTAGTCATGATCCATCTCTGTGCTGGGAAAGGGACGTTTCGATTGAGGGGGTTCTTGCCCCTGATTCTCATCCTTTTGATGATTGCAGAAGTCGCAACTGCGGCCGACGCTGAGAACGCCGATAGCCTTTTGGGAGTCGAAGTGGAGAGAGCATCCGACCTTTCGGTCAGCGATCTTTCGATCACATACAGCGATGATGCAGACGGCCAAGGCCCCGCCTCGCAGGATAGCGGCGTGATCGGAACGGATATCGCCATACCTCCAACGGATACAGCCGTAACCTCTGCGGAAAACCCCGCAACCCAGGCAAATATCAGCGTGAGCCTCATATCGATGGAGGATCTCTATCTCGATCTCCAGAACGGAAGCTCGATCATTCTTCTCGACGCCTCCAACGATCCAGCGGGGTTCATTCCTGGCGCAATCTCCCTTCCGACGCTGAGCCTGGTCGATGAGGAGAGGGTGCTTCGCCCGATCTCGGAGCTGATCGAGATCATCGAGGCTGCGGGCGTCTCTTTCGACCAGCCGGTCGTCGTATACGGCGACTGCATGGAGTGCGCCGATTCCGCCTTCCTCTACTGGGCTTTGAGATACGTGGGACTCGACCAGGTAAGCCTCATGGACGGCGATCTGACAGCCTGGGCAAGCAGAGGCTACCCAACCGAGCCCATGTCGGCCACAATGCCGCCTGGAGACATCGCTGGCATCAGCCCGAGGCCCTGGCTTCTCGCCGAGTACCAGAGCGTGAGCGCAGGCGAGCTTCAGCTGGTCGATGCAAGGCTACCCGATAATTACGACCTGGGAAGCATAGGAAGCGCAATTAACGTCCCATCCGACTCGATGATCGATCCGGATTATGGGATCTTCAAGGGAGCAGAAGCCCTCAACGAGACCTTCTCATCGCTCTCAATGGACGAGCCTGTTGCGGTCTTCACATCTAACGGGGGGAAGGCCGCCCTCGTCTGGTTCGCTCTCATGGAGACAGGATTTGATGCCAGGCTCTACACCTACTCAGACTGGCTGAAGAATCAAAGCGAGGATCAGAGCACTGCCGAGGATGCAAATACCTCGGCGATCGCAAAGAGCGATTTAGCAGAGAGCATGCTTGTTCAAAGTGAGAGCGCGCCCGAGCTTCCTGTAGCGCCGCTTCCAGAGCCCTTCGACTTCTTCAGCGACCTCTCTCCGGAGTGCTTTGGGATGTACTGAAAGGGGGATCTCCCCCTCACACCCCTCTTCGGGCGACCTCCATCGATTCAAAGAGGATAGGGCGAAAGGTTGGTGATCCTTCGCCCCTTCGAGAGACCTCCAGGATCTTAAGAAGATAAGGCAGAAAAAGAAGAAGAAGAGGCGATCCTTTGTTCGCCCTCTTCGAGGACCTGTTGGATCACAGGAGGGCAGCCGCCCTCCCATCGGGGATCTCTTGTGTCCCCGGAAAGCCATATACCCTTATGGGTGTGGCTGATACCAGTCCCCTCAAGCGCCATACGCAATGAGGCTTTTGTCCCTCCTTTTGCTCTATCTTACTCTATCTTGCTCATCCATCTCCATTATCACGGAATTACACAGGCGAAATGGGAACTCGCTCCATCTCTGCTAGCTTGCTCGGCGCGAATATGGCATCTCTGCTGAATTGGATGGTGGGCTCTATATAGATCAGGCTTTGATCCCCCTCTATCTCCATCATCTCGCCGGCCCTATACCGCCTTCCCTGCCACTCTATCTCGAAGTAGCCGCTATTTGCCTCCGCCGGAAGCGTGACTTCGAGCACCTTCCCTTCCGACGAGATCTTCGCTGGGAGGACCTGGCCGTCGTAGTACACAACGACGCCTCCAGGCGGGCTGAAGCTGAGGCTGATCTCCACCACTTCACCGGATGCCGCCGAGCGCGGGCTGAAGGTGAACTCCAGGTCTTCCACGTGCACCTGGATCGAGTACTTCACAACCTTGTCGCCGCTTCGAGCAAGGAGCAGATACGATGTCGTCTCCACTGGAGTGACCTCCATCTCGCCTTTCGCACCCACGACCTTTCCGTCCAGTATGACCTCATCGGCGCCCGAGACCCCCCAGCTTAGTATGGCGGACCCTCCTCTGATGATGCTCTCCGGATTTGCGACGAAGCGATCGATCGAGGCTGCTCTCTCCTCCTCCGATAGGACCGCAAGCTCTGCCCGGGCTGTTTTGCTCTCCTCCATGTTGCCGGCGGTTAGGATATAGGTTGCCGACTCCTTTGGATTGACCTCCCGGCAGCCCTTTCTGATCTCGACATCGCCGATATCAGAGATTTCCACATGGTCGGCGCCTGAGACCGACCAGCTGAGAGTAGCATAATCCCCTGGCCCGATCTTGTCTGGATTAACGGCAAAGGATGCGATCTCCAGGGGCTCTCTTTCTTCCTCGCTCACATCCACATTGGTCACGGCGACCTGGCTGTGAGTATCGTTTCTTGCCGTTAGGATGAAGGTTGTGTTTCTCTCTGGAGCGACGATCCGCGTTCCGCTTACAAGCTCTACCTCGCCGATCTCCGGGAAGATGGAGACCCCGGTTGCACCTTTAATCGACCAGCTCAATGTGGCGTGATCTCCGGCATCGATCGTCTTGGGCGACGCGCCGAAGGCGTGGATAGCGAGGGGCGCGATCTCTTCCTCGGGGCCACCATCGGGAATGATGTTCGATGAATGCAAGATTGCGATCAAGGATACGATTGCCCCGATCACTGCGGCGATTCCAGTTAGGATTCCTGGAAGGGTCGACCAGAAGGACTTCTTTTCATCGGCCATGGAGAGCACCTCTTGGATCGAATGGAGGGAGAATACGTCCCTACATGATCAAAGATCCTGGACTGTGTTTTCCACTGAGGATGTTCTTATAGGTTCTCCCAATCGATAGACCCAGACCGTCTCCTCTTCGAGCATCCGCCCGAAGCGGCCGTCCTTTCTCGACCACTCCTCCTCGGTAAAGATGAGAAGGTCCGCGGGAACGGAAGGCTTGACTCATCCCAGTCCCTTGCCCTCTCGATGAACGGCCGAGGGCAGCTCTCCAAAATCACGACGATGTCGAGGTCGCTTCCTACGCCCGCGTCTCCCCAGGCGTAGGAGCTAAAGTATCCAATGGCCAGGACGCCGTCGTGGCCTCGAGCCGCCTCCCGGGCCCAGCGGCAGGCTGCGCCATCCACCTCCTCTCGATCAGGCCATCTGAAGACGAATGAGCTCAACGATCGCACAGGCATAATCCAGAGCCTCCTTGCTCTGCAGCCGGCCGTAGTACTCGAATGGCGGTCCTTCCGGATGACCGTTTGGGTATCTCGTCGGTAAGTAGAAGCCATCGAGCACCCGGCCCCTCTCCACGAGATCCTGGGGGAGAGCGATCGGAAGCTCCTGCAGGAGGCGGGCAATCACTTGGCCCCAGGCCTCCTCGCCGAGGTGCAAGTGGAGGGCCTCTACCGCCTTTTCGGCTGCCTGATGAGCGGCAATAGCCGGGCCCACTCGTGGCGGCCATCCTCTCGCGAGGCCTCGGCCTGCTCGAGGTCTCGATAGGCCTGGGCGAGCCAGTCGGGGGCGCGGTTTGGCATGGGGTGTATTGGGGAGGCGATGGGAGATAAGGGTATGGGATGGGGATTGTTGGTCTATCGAAGGAAGAGAACCTGGCTAGAATATAACCCTCATCTAGGAACTATAACTTATCATGTATGGTCGATTTTTGCTATTACATCGCAAAATATACAGCGATTCCATAAAAATAGGCGGATAATCTTCCACCAAAATCATTTATCGGTCGAATTTTCAGCGAACTCTCCCAGGTAGGTCTGGCCGGCTGCATTCGTGGTGTTTGAATCGGATGCATAGATCCCTGCACCCAGCCACCAGCTGCCGTCTACGTCCCTCACATATCCGAGCTTGAGCTCTTCGGTCATGTTCTCTTTTGGGTTGGCATAGATGTAATACAGATACCCTTCGCCTCTATTTGCCAGATCTATGCAATTTTGCACATATCTGACGCCGTTTAGGTCCTTGGAGTTGATGCGGCCTTCTCCAATGAGATGCGGTTGAAATGGCAGCGACAGAACAGTACCGTTGTAGTCATAGGCAAAGATATAGAGGTTGTCACATACAAACGAGCCGTTCTTGTCATTGAAGGCGTTCAGAGTCTGCTCTCTGCCGTTCTCCCTGGCATATTCGACTGCCCCATCCACGAAGGAAGCCAGTTTCTCCCTCTCCTGCTGCGGGAAGAATGCTGGAACATCTGACAGATAGACACCAGAGCCAACCCACCATTCGTCATCAACCCTGGCAGCATAGCCGACCTTCAGCTCGTCCCTTGAGCCATGGTCTGGGTTGGGGAATATGAAATAAGTGAAATCCTCGCCCCTGAGGGAGCAAGCGGCTAGGTCCTTTATCAGGGCCACTCCGTTGGGATCCGTCAAATCGATCTTGTTCTCGCCGATGAAATCCGGGCGGAAGGGATGGGCGATATTCGTTCCCTGAAAGTCGTAGGCATAGATGTAGAGATCTCCCCGCACAAACCTGCCTGTCTTATTGTCAAACTCATGGCATGCCATCTCGCGGCCCACCTCATTGGCATAATCGCGAGCTTCCCTCACGAAATCCACAAGCTCGGCAAGCGAAGAGTCCTGCATGGGCTGTGACGACTGACCCTGGATCACGGAAACGCTGGCGTCGTCCTCTGCAATAGAGACGCCGAATGCGATGGCCACCATGATGATAAACATGGCACCAGAAGCGATCGTTCTATTCATGATTGGTCTGCAATATGCCCCATCGATTTAAGCTTATTTCAAAATGATCTTTCCCACATTCCGGATTAAGCCTTTGTTCTGAACCTTAACTCCCATTAACTAGGGAATATGTTCAATCCCAGCACTCTGTCCAGGTCCCTTACCTTCTTGGGCACTTCAGAGATGACCGATTCCTCAGCGAACTCGATATTATAAACTTTGCTATACTCTACTTTCCAACTATCCATCAAGATATAATTACAGTCATATAACTGGGAGCAAATATTTATTATAGGTAATTAGTTATTTATAGATCAATTTCCATTTGCATGGCGGGGGTAACATGATCAAAGTAGCAGGTCTGCCGCCATCACTAGAGGAA
>JAFGMR010000085.1 GCA_016927425.1 Methanotrichaceae archaeon
AAGGTTGCAACCGACTTGTAGCGGTCGATCGACTTCATCGCGTTGTCGATCACTCCCCGCTTCATCAGGTTGACGATGCCGTCGCTCAATAGCTCCGTATGAATGCCGAGATGCTTCTTTTCTCCGAGATGTGAGAGGACGGCGTTAGGGATGCTCCCGTAGCCCACCTGGATCGTGGAGCCGTCGTCCACGATTCTCGAGACGTGCTCGCCGATCTGTTGGATTATCCCGCCTGGCGCCTTCTCGATATACTCCATTATCGGCTCGTTGTAAGGAACTACGCAGTCCAGATCCTCGATGTTGATGGTCGTCCCGTTGACCCACGGCATCATCGAGTTGGCTTGGGCGATCACCATCGATGACCTCTCGACAGCCGCCTGGATTATATCCACGCTGACCCCGAGGCTCATCTCCCCATAGCGATCGGGTGGGGTTGTCTGAATAAGGGCAATGTCGATTGGGATCATGTCCATGCGAAAGAGGTCAGGGACCGACGAGAGGAAGATCGGCGTGTAGTCGGCATCCAGCCGGTTGACGGCATCCCTCGTGCTCTTGCCGATGAAAAACGAGTTCAGCCTGAAGTTCATCTTGAACTTCTCCTCGGTGTAGGGGGCAACCCCTAGAGTTACCACCTGGATCAGCTCGGCATCGAAGAAGGCGGTTGGATTCCTCTCAACGAACTCCACCAAGGATCGGGCGAGGTACTGGGGCTCTCCACATCCTGTCCCTAGGAATATCCTGTCCCCGGGATGGATGTTCTTGAAGATGCGCCCCTCGGTCGAGAACTTATCGGGCCATGCCTCCTTGATCTGATTCCAGTCCGGCTCTTCCATCCCGAGATCCATCATGCTATCTCTTCCCTTGAGGAGCGCTTCTGCAGGGAATCCCCAAATGCTATGCTCTGCTGCATGGTATATCTATCTGGCTCCTTGCATCTCACAATCGCTAACTCCCGTCCCCGAACTCGAAAAGCGATCTCTGCGTCTCTTTGGCGGGAGCGGGCGCCCTCTTCTCTTCTTTCTCTGACAGACGCCCTCCCGGAAGGCATATGCTCCCGTAGCGGCCCCCGCCGCCCGGTGTCACCACCACGTCGCCTCGGCGGAAGGCCTCGATCGCCTCTATCACCCTTCGATCCGCCTTCAATAGCCCGAGGTCTGCCTCTACCAGGACCTCGATCTCGCTCGTCCCCGCTACAAGCTCGTTCCAGCAACGCTGAACGCCGGCGGTGTGGATCCCCTTGTGGCCAAGGGCCATTGCGATGATCTCCGCAAGCGGTATGAGGTGGAGGTAAGGCGGCCGAAACGGCGGATGGGAGACTTCCGGCCAGTCGGCCAGGTACTCGACGCGGTCTCGAACCCCGAGCTTGATCATCCCGCCGCAAGGGCAGCGGCCCGCAAGGTCGTCCATCTCGCCTGCTTTGTACTGCCTGTAGCATCTCGTGCAGGCTGTTCGGTTGTACTTTCCCTCCTCCGGATAGAGGCCGACGTTCAGTGTAAGATGGCGTCCGCCGCTGCTTTTCAACGCCATCTCAACCTCTGCAAAGCTTTGATCCTCGATTTCCATCTGCACGAACTCGCGGGCGAGCTTGTTCGACCAGGGCGAGTGTGCATCGGAATTGGAGAGAAGGGCTCGGCCTTGGAGCTCCTCGATCCTGTCGGCGTAGTCCGTGTCCGCGCTCAAGCCGAGTTCGACGAAGCGGATCTTGCTCGCCAGATCGCCGTAGCACTCGTCGAGCGATGGGTGATGGGCGTATAGGCCGGTCCATGGTGTGAAGGCATGGCCTGGGCCGATGATACAGCCAGCCTCCAGGGCAGCGTCTGCGATCTCGGGAGCAGTCAGCGAAATGTTCGGCCTTCCGTCGGAGTCGATGTTTGAGGAGTGCGGAATGAAAGTCTCCCTCAGCTCATGCGCCTTAGAAGCCTCTGGAACGAGGATGAGATGATGCACTCGACTTATGTCCTCCACCTCGACCGAGAGGGCAAAGAGCGTCTTTCCGAGGTGGTATAGGCCGTCTTTCTTCTCCAGGCGCATCACCTCGGCGAGCCATCTGGGATGGAGGCAGTCGCCGGTCCCGACGATCCCTATCCCCTTCTTCGCTGCCTCCCTCGCGATCGTTGGAAGGTCCATCCTCTTCGATGTAGCGGCGGAGTACTTGGAGTGGATATGCAGATCGAGGTTGATCCTCATCGGTCTGGCAGAGGGTTCCCAGAGATAAACCCTTTATGCTTGGTCGATCGATGGAAAGATCGTGTCCGGTCACCTGAGAGATCTCCTGGAGGAATTTCGGTCTGGAAGGCTCTCCATCGAGGAGGCCTTAGGCCAGATAAGGCTCCTCTCCTACAGGGCTGTTGATGATATGGCTAAGATCGACCCCCATCGAGCTGACAGAATCGACGTGCCGGAGGGTATTTTGGCCGAGGGAAAGAATTCCTCTGACCTCGTCTCAATTTCTCTTGCCCATCTCGAGGCTGCTGGAAGCGTTATCATAACCAGGGTCTCGCCCGATCAGCTACAGGCCTTGAAGGCGGCGGAACTTCCAGGAACTGCACGGCTTACATGGAACGAGAGGGCGAGGATCGTTGTGATCAGGGGTGGGGGCCCGCGCCCCGTTCGAGGCAAGGTGGGCATCATCAGCGCAGGAACTGCGGATATTCCGGTTGCCGAGGAGGCAAGGGTGGTTGCCGAGGAGATGGGCTGCGAGGTGATCTGCGATTACGATCTAGGCGTTGCCGGGATCCATCGGCTCTTCCCGTCGCTCGAGAGGTTCATGGACGTAGACGCCCTCGTGGTTGCGGCTGGAAGGGAAGGCACTCTCCCGGCAGTCGTTTCTGCCCTTGTGGAGGCCCCGGTGATAGGCCTTCCCGTCTCCACTGGCTATGGCATGGGCGGCGATGGCGTAGCAGCCCTCCTCTCGATGCTCCAGTCATGCTCTGTGCT
>JAFGMR010000086.1 GCA_016927425.1 Methanotrichaceae archaeon
TAGGAGTGCTTGATAGGAGTGCTTGATAGGAGTGCTTGATAGGAGTGCTTGATAGGAGTGCTTGATAGGAGTGCTTGATAGGAGTGCCTCGAGCAAGATTCCATTTGACTCATGCGACTCTGGGGATTGATATATGGGATGGAGCTATCCAATATATGCTCGGCCTGCCGTCGGCGGAAGGCGTCGTCGGGCAGCTGAAGGGGGATAAAAGCTGATGGATGTTGACAAGCCTTTGCTATGGTGCAAGGCAGGCACACTTCGGAAGACCTGGGATCGCCTGGACCGGCTCAGCCAGGGAAGGCTTGCCGTAATCGCCGATGCATTTATGAGATTCAACGAGGCGAGGGCAACGGAAGCCGCGGCCGGGATCGCTTATTACACGCTCTTCTCCCTATTTCCACTGCTGCTTATACTGGTTGCCATCGGCGGCGCAATCCTCGCGATCGAGCCGATACAGCAACAGATATTGGATCTGGTCTCCAAGACGTTTCCACCGGCTCGCGATCTCGTGGAGAGGAATCTCTATGAGCTGATACAGCTTCGCCGGCCAGTTGGCATAATCGCCGCAATCGGGCTCGCATGGGCTTCCTCCTCCGTCTTCACCGTTCTCGCCCTCAACATAGAGAGGGCTTGGAGCATCTCAAGGAAGAGAGACTTTCTGAAGATGCATCTTCTGGCTTTGGCAATGGCCGGCAGCATGCTCGCCGGACTGCTGATACTCTCGCTTCTGTCGACAGCCATGCTCAGCCTGCTGGCTGTGATAAAAACGCCGGTGTTCGCACTATTCGAGAGCTCGACATGGGCTCTCTTGCCTAGCGTCGTGCCCTGGATCCTCATGTTCATCACTGCCTTCTGCCTCTATCTACTGGTCCCAGGAACCCGAGTGAGGGGCGCAGAGGCCGGATGGGGAGCAATATCAGCAGCCACGCTATGGTGGATAAGCAACATTGGATTCTCATGGTACATACAAAGCGGCCTATCCAGATACCATCTCATATATGGATCGCTCGGGACAGTGGTTATATTCATGCTCTGGGTCTATTTAACAAGCCTCATCATCCTCTTTGGGGCTCATATCAGCGCGGCGATGGGTCGCGCTAGAGGCGGGGGTCATTGAAGATGGCCGAATTGGCAATCGTGGTCGAGGAGAATTCCATCGGCAGCAAAGGTTACATATTGCTTGGTTGTATAGGTCTCCGCGATCTGCCAAAAGTGTCGCGTCACCGTGGCCGATATTGTCATATACTATTTGAAGAGCCCCTATTTAGTGGCATTACTGGTAGCTATTATGCCAACAAATTATGAGGATGCTACGAGATCGTACTCTCTCATCATCGATGGACGGAAGCATTTTTATTGATGAAGTTGTCATGCTGCTGATAGGCCGAGGGCCAAAGATATTGATTGGTGAGTTGAATGATGACTAAGAACGTTATGATAGCTAGCATCTGCTTCCTAATGCTCGCTGCCTCTGCAGTCGCGGCAGATGTGCATGCTGTATTGAGTCTGGATAACGGAGATGGGGCATTGGTGCAGATCTTCGATGGAAATATGACCGAGGGATCGACAGCCGAAGACCTTCTGAATGCAACCGACCTCAACGTATCAGTTCTATTATCAGAGACCGGCCTTGTGGTAACCGGAATAGACGATGTCATGAACGATGAGATGAACGAGTGGGTCTTCCAGGTAAACGGCGTCGCATCTGAGGTGGCTGTGGACCAATACGTTCTACAGAACGACGATATGGTGCTCTTCACCTTCACGCCCATAGCAGTCGATGTGGAGGTTGCGGGTAACGAGACAGAAGAAGTGTGAGCTCTTCTCCAAAAACGATTACCATTTTTAAAGCCTCCCCGCAACTTGGGAATCTCGTTGCTCGGAGGACAACCCCATTCCCTTTTTCAAATCACTTCTTCTTTCATCTCATTTGGCCCCCACCCCCACCACAAGATTTAAGTAAAGCAATGTTGCTCATACTCAAATATACTGGCGTCACCAGTACCATATCATCACCACGGGGGGGTCCCTCCAAACTCGCGTCCACCCCTCCCCGGTTTTTTTCGATTAGGACAGTTGATGTAAGCCCAGGCATTATGCACCGGCGAGGGCCATGTAGAGGGCAAAGGAGAGAAACATAACGCTAAACATCATGCTCGCTTTCTCCAACCAATGGGTCATCGATCGATCACCATCTTCTCGGAGGCAACGTTCCTCAGCCCCCATGATCTATGTGATCGGCCAATCCACACCAGCCCCGGGGCCAGTATCGAGAGGATCAACCTCGTCTCCGCCCTCTCCGGGCATATCAGATCCTTCATAGTACCTTACGGATCTCGCATCCGTCAAAAGGATGGTCTTCACCTGACGATCATCTAGGCCTCATATCATCGAAATGGTCCTCAGCGCCGCAGGAAGCCTTATTTGCCATCCGTGTAACTGATCCAAGGGATCGAGAGATGAAAGCAAGGAACAGTCCAACGGAAGTTGCAAGCGGAAGTGGCGGTGGTGTCATCCCCAGATAGGGGAACTTCCCTGAAGGCCAGTCGCCGTATCCTCCCCAGCGGAGCAATCGAATGGACATCTCTAATACTTCTCGTTCTGCTAATCTTGGACTCATGCATGGCTGCACCTCTATACGGATGCAGAATTCTCCAGGCCTATCCTCACGATCGTGAGGCATTCACCCAGGGGCTCGCATTTGACCACTGCTTCCTCTACGAAGGCACAGGAGGTTATGGTGAGTCCAGCATTCGAAAGGTGGACTTGGCTACGGGAAGGGTCATCCAGGAGCGTCGCTTATCTCCTCAACTCTTTGGAGAGGGTCTGGCAGTCTGGGAGGATAGGCTTATCCAGCTCACATGGAGGGAAGGCGTCGGCAATGTATACCGGATCGGCGACCTCTCTCCCATTGACACATTTCGATATCCAGGCGAGGGTTGGGGGATAACTCACGACGAGAGTCGATTGATCGTAAGCGACGGGACGGCGGAGCTGCGATTCATCGATCCATCCAGCTTTATCGAGATCAGCCGCCTAGAGGTGAGCGATGGCGGGGTTCCGGTACGGCTCATAAACGAGCTCGAGTTTGTCGAAGGCGAGATATGGGCAAACATTTGGACGGAAGACCGCATAGCAAGGATCTCACCAATTAACGGAGAAGTGCTCGGATGGATCGATCTCTCGGGGCTTCTGGGCCAAGATGAGAGAGCTCTAGCCGATGTCGCGAACGGGATCGCTTACGATCCAGGCTCGAACAGGATCTTCGTTACGGGGAAGCTTTGGCCGAATGTTTTCCTGATAGAGGTTGTTCATAGAGATGCGGGATGTGCGGGCGATGAGCGCGAATGAAGTCGGATCGATTGGATCGTCCTTGAGCTGGGAGCAGATGGCCCATTACTTTCATCGCAGCTTTCTTGTCGTCGATGGCCTCTGGTTCATGAAGGCGGAGGAGCTCTATGGCTTTGAAGCCGCCTTGGATCTCGATGAGATGGTATGGAAGGTTCTTCCCAAAATCCAGGCGCGCATGCTCAAGTCAATGCTTGGGGAGGGCGATGGAATAGATTCTCTCATGAAATGCCTCAAGGTCAGGCTGGATCTGGAAGGATTCGATTCTTCCTTCGAGGATCTCCCAAATGGATTTGCGATCACCATCACCCGTTGCCCTTGGAAGGAGATCATGGCGAGGGCAGGTCGCGAATCCCTTAATCAGAAGGTCGGGGAGAGGATATGCCAGGCCGAGAACTTGGCCTGGGCTAAGGAGTTCGGTCCGGATATCGAGTTTAGGCGAGAGGGGGGGCTCTGCTCAGGATCCTCCCTCTGCAGCCTACGGTTCGAGATCACTCGATCCCCTTGAAGCACTTCTCTACCTCGTCCTCCTCCGGTGGCTTTGTCGCGAGGCTGACTACGACCATCACCACGAAGGCCAAGGGAAAGGCGACTACGATTGGGTCGACAACCGGCCAGGGCATCTGTGTTATGAGGAGATCCCTTCCAATTATCATCTTGGAGATTCCAAGGGCAGTTGCTTCCGATTTATGGACGAATACAAGCCAGAAGATGCTTGCAAAAGTCCCTGTGATGAGGCTTGCAATCGCTCCCTGTCTCGTCGCCCTCTTCCAGAAGACGGCTGCTGCATAGGTGCTCAGGAAGGCAGAGGCACAGAGGCCAAAGAAGATCGCAGTGCCCCTAGCGATGATGCTCTCTGGAAGCAGGTAGCCGAGAGTCACTGCTATGATTATTGCGATGATCACGCCAACCCTTGTCACGAGCAGGGTTGCCCTGTCTCGCGAGTTTGCCTCCTTCTTCAGGTTCTCGTAGATGTCGCGGCCTATTGCCGTTCCCTGCGTATGGATCTGGGAGGATAGCGTCGACATGCCTGCTGCAAGGAGGGTGAGCATGAATATGTAGACGAACCACTCAGGCATAGCCGCATTGATGTAGAGTGGAATGATGCTGTCTGCATTGCCGGCGGCAGCGGCGATTGCAATCACCCCATCTTGCTGTACGAAGAAGACGTTCGAGAGGGCTCCTACGTCGAAGGCAACGCCCGTCATCATGAGGATGAAGAACCCACCTATCAGAACTCCCCTGTTCAGCTCCCTATTCGACCTCACCGTCATGAAGCGGACGACGAGCTGGGGCATCGCAAGGACGCCTATTCCAACGCCGAGGACGATTGTAGAGACAAGCGTCCACCACCAGGCGCTGCCTAGCGTTGGCATTACCGTCCAGCCCATGTGGCCCATCGCCGCGAGGTTTGCCGGGACTAAGGGGGCAAGGTCGGTCAGGGCCTGGTGAGCTGTGGTGATCCCGCCGAGGTGGCTGTAGGTCATGATGAGCAGAAAGACCATTCCCACGAGCATTATCGTTCCCTGCATGGCATCAGTGTACATGACACCCTTCAGGCCGCCCCATATCACATAGGCAGCGACGATTATAGAGAATGTCAGAAGGGCCATCTCGAAGGATATGGCGAGCGTGGTCTCCAGGAAGCGGGCGGCACCGATCAGCACCACCGCCGCGTAGAGGGGCATGCCTAAGAAGATAACAACGCCGCTGAAGGCCTGGATGAACTGGCTATTGAACCTCCTTCCCAGAAACTCTGGGAAGGTCATCGCCTGCAGGTTGTGTCCCATCCTGCGAGTCCTCTTGCCGAAGAAGACGAATGCTATGAAGATCCCAACGAAGATGTTCAGAAACGTGAGCCACAAAAGGCCCATCCCGAACAGGCCGGCGGTGCCGCCGAAGCCCACGATAGCCGATGTGCTGATGAATGTGGCTCCGTAGGACATGGCCATGACGTAGGGATGGGACTTTCTCCCAGCCACCATATAGTCCTCGGATCCCTTCGTGGAACGCCAGCCTCGATATCCGAGGTATACAGTGGCCAGGAGGTAGATCAGTATTATCAGATTTAGGAGTAATAGATTCATCTAGATCACAGCCCAAGCTCCTCTTCGACCTCTTCTTCCAGCTGTTCCCACTCCTTCTCTTCAGTTATCTCCTCCGTCTCCGAGATGGTCCCTTGATTCCAGTTGATAAGGCCATAGGCGACGCATAGCAGCGTGCTCAGAAGACAGAGGAGGTAGACGCCCCAGATCCATGGGTCATTTATGCCAAGCATCCGACCAACCTCTCTCCTTACAACATCCATGGGCGTATGATCTCCCTCCAAGCCCGAGGATGCAGATCTATATGTAATATGACAGCATGCAACATATTATCATTATAAAGGTAACGGTCTTAGATGATTATGCAAATGCCTTGTACATCCGAGGAGATGGTCCCTCTACGCTCGATATGCTCTCTTCTTTTGCGTGCTGGGGAAAAAAATGGGGCCGATTGAGCCCCTTAGAGCGTTATGCGCTTGTCTTCCCGGGTTATTCGGGCTAGTAACCTGCTGATCGATCCCGGCACCCATGAGGTGGTGTTGGCGCTCAATCCCTCGCTAGTCTTGAGGGGGTCTATCATGGCGCGGCCCATCGACCTCATCAGCTTCAGGGCCTTCTCTGGGTCGACCCCATAGCGGTTTAGGTACTCGGAATAGCTGAGATGGTTGCCTGAGGCCGAGATGTAGATCGGGTCTCCGATCACCGGCGTTATCTTTCCGGCCGGCAGACGCCATTCGAAGCCCTTGGGCTCTTCGCAGGGCACCCAGTCCTCATCCTCCGCAAGATCCAATAGCTTTTCCGTCTCGATCTCGTTCACTGCCCCGCACTTATGGCAGATCAATCGCTTAATCAAGTTCATTACCCCCTTCGTCCATCGATTACCTTAATTTATCTTGCTATATATAACTTTTGCATGATATCTTCTCATTCAGGATAACTGCTAAGGTGTGGCCACTTCCGACGTTGAACCCTCCGCCCGTTTTACACGGATATGGGAGCGGATGAACTCGATGGCCCTCTCCGGATCGACGCCGAAGATATCCAAGAACTCATCTCTGGAATGGAGGTTGTTGTACGTGTCGAAGTAGAGCACGCTGCCATCGGCAAGCTCTTTCTTGGCCGAAGGGATCTTCCATGCCTTCCCCTCCGGCTGCACGAACTCCATCCAGCTTGGGGAATGATCCGATCTCTTTACCTTTTTCACGTCGACCTCCGCCCCACAACAACCGCATATATATCTGTATTCGGACATGATTTGAAACACCCTCATTGCAATTGATCTAACTGATCATCAGTATAAATATTTAGACAAACTTAGTTTATATAAGTTTTGGCCGAATTGCGGCGAAAAGCGATCGAGATGAGCATAAGTTCATGGGCTGGCCGAAAGCATCCATGTTCATGATCTCCATCGTGGTTGCCAGTATCTGGACGGATCTCTCCATTGCAGAGCAGGAATCCCTTTGAATCCATCCGCTTCCGATCAGACGTAGGCCAAGAATGGACAGATTGGATAATCGATTCTGATCATATTTTATGTTAGTTTTGGGCTGGATGGAGCGTTCACATGGGTTAAATTAGTCCATTTTGGCTATTCTAATCGTCTATATCTATTTTTCTTCCATCCTAGCATATCGTGTCATCCTCAAAGCCCATATCTCTCTTCATGGCAGGGCTCCTGGCCCTGTTCTCTCTTTCGGGAATGGGCCTTGCCGGGGAGGAGAACGACCTCTGGCTTCTCCTCTCCAGCTTCGAGGATCAGGAGATCTCGATTTCCGCTCTCTTGGATCTCATCTCCTCCGAGGGATACAGGGCCTCCATGGATGAGGGCTGTGTCATGGTGGAGCTCTCCTGCAAAGAGGTCTTCTTAATCCCAAACGGTGCCGAGAGGGGACTTGCCGATCTCTGTCTCTCTCGACCGATCCATCTGCCATCTCATTCTGCAGAATCTGGGAAAAGCCTGATTAGAAGGATCCCCCCGGGGGCAGTGAGGAGGGATGAACGGCTCTCCCAGTCCACTGATATGCTCTTCATCAAGGAGATCGGTGCCTTGGACCTTCCTAGCTTTCCTGAGGGGGGCTGCCTCGAGGGATCCAGGAGAATAGGGCGGATATTGAGCGAGAGGGGATATCGCGTCCGTTATATGTTCTCTCCCGGGTGTGATGGTTCGCAAGGTCACATCTGGGTGGCGGCTGAGGATTATGACCAACCAGGAACTTGGATCGCGGTCGACAGCCTCGCTGGAATCACCACCGACGACTCATACTATCGGTCCTCCTATGGCTTCGACGATATCGAGCATCTCGATGACGTGAATCCCACTTGGACGATCCTCTGATCTATACGAATATGTTGATGCGCGAGCAGCAGCTTCATCCTCGTAGCAGCGCTGGGACCCCGGCCTTGAGGCAGGGGGGGGAGCGCATGCCTGCACCTCCGTAAAGCATATACCATGATCCATCTGGGCCCATGCACGAATGATGAAAGATAATATCATTCGATTTTTTCTCGTGCGATAGCCGATTTTACCATTCCTGGCGGGATTGGCTTCATCTCTCTGGCCCTATTTAAGAGTCCAATGCATAGCGCTCCTGTCATATGATATTTATGGGTAAACCTGAATAGAATGGGCACTAGAATTCTTCACGAAGTGATCTCATATCTATAGCGAGCTCTTGTCGATTGCCAAACGCACTCCTACCCCCATGATGCGGCAGAAAAGCTTTTATCTTTTGAGGGTACAGTAATTAAATATATATGAGGTCTCAAAATGGTACAAGTCTTTAAGATGATTAGATGGCTTGTCACCCTCTCCTTACTTTTTAGCTTTCTCATCACAATTACTGTGGGGGGACAGGTGGAGAAGGTAAAATACAGCACACGCTTGGCCGAGGGGCTATCCATCAGTGGGCAGGTCTTCCATGACCTCAACGGTGATTGTCTGTGGAACCAAGATGAGCCGGGGCTTCCAGGATGGACGGTCAATCTGGCAAGGGTGGGATTGGGTATGATTAACACCACATCCGATGCCTCAGGCCGATACAACTTCACCGGTCTAGATCCAGGGATCTATACGATCTCACTGGAGGTTGTCGAGGGCTGGAATGATACGGCTCCAGGGGGCGGATTCTATCAGGTGACGATGATAGACCGAAACGGCTACGGCTACGACTTCGGAGAGATCGTGAAAGGGGCCATCCTTCCGTTTGGCCCATCTGACGAGTATATGCCCATCATGAGCATCACCCCTGAAGGGGCGTCGAGGATCCAGGGGTTTAGCGACTCGAATCCATCTGCTCCAATCGACCTCCAGATCATGGGTCAGATCTCCACAGTCGGCCAGCACTTCAGCCTCCTGAACTACCTGAAGTATACGCCACTCGAGAGATACCAGGGGATGTGTGGGGACTGTTGGGCTTGGGCTGGAACTGGCGTGATCGAGGTCGATATGGCGGCTAAGACCGCAGTTAAGGATAGGCTCTCGGTCCAATATATCAACTCAAACTGGATGGGTGGGAGCAGTTCGACCTGGGCTTGCTGCGGTGGATGGATAAACGACGTGGCGACCCTCTACTCGAACAAGAAGATGGTCATTCCCTGGACAAATACCAACGCTCATTTCCAGGATGGATCGAGGATCTGCTCGGATGGATCGACCGCGGTTCCCGCCTCATCCATCTCCACAATTCCATGCTATGGCCTGGATTCGATCCAGGCTCAGACCATAACGACGACTGGCGTGGGAACGGAGATCGCCATATCCAATATAAAGAACGTTCTCCACCAGAACAAGGCAATATCCTTCAGCTTCTTCCTTCCAAATAGTGCATCTTGGGCTCTCTTCAAGGATTTCTGGCGCGATCAGCCCGAGGAGATGGTATGGGATCCGGATACCTCTTGCGGCCAGAACTACGACTACAATACCGGCGGCGGACATTGCGTACTCTGCGTGGGATACGACGATACAGATCCAAGCAACCGTTACTGGATCATGGTCAACAGCTGGGGCACTACCTATGGTCGCCCGGCAGGGATCTTTCGAATGAGCATGGACATGAACTACGATTGCAGCTACACTGGCTTTGGCAGGGCCTTCTATTGGGATACATTGGAAGTCAGCTACACTGCCAACTCACCTCCAAGCAAGCCGTCTCTGCCAAGCGGCTCCATCTCGGGGAAAACCGGCACGGTCTACACGTATTGCACAACCTCCACCGATCCCGACAGCGATTTGATCAAGTATACATTTGATTGGGGCGATGGCACAACGATCGATACGGAGTATCTGCCATCAGGCTCGACCGCAAGCGCGACCCATCGATGGACAACCGTGGGCGACTACTCAGTGAAGGTGAAGGCTGTCGATTGCAGGAGCGCCTCATCTGATTGGTCCGATCCATTATTGGTGGACATTCTTCTCAGACAGTCTGGTTGGACCAGCTATGGCGGTCTTCTCATCTCAGGAGTGAGCATGATCGTCGATCGCCAGGGAAGGGTCCACATCCTCGCCGTGGGAAGCGATCATGCCCTTTGGGACAACGTGGATGGAACTTGGATCTGCCTGGGCGGATACCTCACGACTGCGCCCATGGCCTTATTGGATGCTCGGGATAGAATCCATATCCTTGCCGGCGGATATGACGGTGTGCTCATGGATAACGTATTCGATACGGCTAACTGGAACTGGCAGTGGACAGTCATCGGCGGATCCATCTTGGGTCGTCCCAGCGCATTGGTCCAGTCGATCTACCCCGATTGGTTGGCCATAACGGTGATCGGCTCCGATCATTCCCTCTGGCTGTGCGACTTCAACACGGAATATCTGGTTGGATACTGGTATTCCTTAGGTGGGTATACCGACGGCTTGCCGAACTCCATTGAGCAGTCCGACTGCTGGTACCAGAATATAAACACCTTCGTCAGGGGTGGCGACAACGGTCTTTGGGCAAACCTGGCGATATACGACGACGGTCTCGAGACCTGGCTATCCCAGTGGTATCCACTGGGTGGGATGATAACCTCTAACGCGAGAGTCGTGCATAACCCGAACAATCCTGACTTGATGCACGTCTTCTTAAGGGGGACCGATGGTGGCATCTGGATAAACGACTTCAATGCCCCCTTGGGGACGGGGGCATGGAGGGGCATTAACGGGTTCGTACTTGCTTCTGGCTGGGGGGGCGTCTATCAGGCAGATATCGAGCCTGTGGTGGACAGCTCCGGAAACGTCTGCGCCTTCGCGGTGGGTGGAGACGGCAACCTCTGGATGAACAAGCTTGGCAACTGGGTATGCCTGGATGGGACCATATCCTCCGATATCGAGAGCATCTATTTCCCAAGCGCGGATCTCTTCATGTTGGCAGTGCGGGGGATTGCCGGCGATCTCTGCGTCTCCTACATATAGGCGGCTCATTCAGTCGCCTATCCTTCCCATCTTTTATCCAGGGAAGATGGGCTTTCTCGGGATCTAGACCACCTCACCCAAAGGCTTTTGTTTATATGGTGGCAGTTACATGTATCCGATGTAATCGAGGAGGCTATGACATATGGCTGCATACAAGGCGCTACTGTTTCTGCTGGTCGCATCGTTCTTCCTGGCTTCATCTCCAGCTGAGAGTGACAACGCATCGATCGATGGGGAGGAACCAATCCCGGTATGGGTTGCGATGAACTGCTGCCTGGAGTACGAGGAATACTGTGCGGAGATGGCTTGCGGGCCGGCTTGCTTTGAGTGGGGCAACAGATGTGCGATCGACTGCAGAGAGCGATGCCAGTGGGATTGTGGAGAATGGGGCTATGGATGCTACGAGTGCTGCGATCTTTTGTCGGAGGTGGAGTGCCAATACGATGATGAAGGGCCCTTCGGCTGCGAGGATAGATACTCCTCCTGCAACTGCAGCGAGTGTTGCGACGAGAGCGAGTGCATAGGCGGATGGAACGAGACATGTAAGACGGAATGCGTCGAGCAATGCAGCGATATCTGCCTTGTGGAAGGAGAGCTTTGCGAGTGCACGAGCCGCGTCTGGACGTGCAAGAGGTGGGGCCCATGCATGGTGAAGGTAGCCGCCGTTGGCCTGAACCTCTCATTGGACCATGAGACTGTGCCGATTGATGGAAACGTCACCATGCCCTCGCCTGAGGCGTCGTCTGAAGCAGAAGCGATAGGCGATGGTTTGGATGCAGCAGTCTCCATCGACTTGGAAAACGCTACAAGGGAAGGGGCGGCAGAGGAGGTCCCAGAAGATTTAATGCTGGCTCAAGGATAATACCACCGAAATCCAATGCGCATTGTCGCCGGCATTTGTTGGGGGAGGCGCTAGGCCCTTATATCCCCTAACTCCCTAAGCCGCTTTGCTGCAAGCTCGATCCTCTCCGTGGGCTGGGTGACTGAGAAGCGAACATAGCCTTCCCCGTGCCTGCCGAAGCCCACGCCGGGTGTTGCGACTATCCCCCCCTTCTCCAGCAGTCGCTTGCTGAATGCCAGGGAATCGCCTCCTGCCCAGGCCCAAAGGTAGAACGTGGCTTTAGGCGGATAGAGCTCCAGGCCCACATCTACCAAGGCCTTGTAGAGTATATCCATACGTCTCTTGTAGGTGGACCTGATCTCCCTCGTTACCTCCTCCGGCATCTCCTCCATCGCCTTGATACCCGCATCCTGGACCGCCCCGAAGTTGCCGGAGTCGATGTTGCTCTTAACCTTGAGCAATCCCTTGATGACATCCGCGTTTCCAACGACCGAGCCCACCCTCCATCCGGTCATGTTGTATGTCTTGGAGAGCGAGTGGAACTCAACTGCAACCTCTTTGGCACCTCGCACCTGGAGGATGCTTGGGCTTCCCTTCTCTCCGAAGTATACCTCTGAGTAGGGGTTGTCGTGCATTATGATGATCTCGAACTCATAGGCATATTCCACGAGCCTCTCGAAGAAGCCGATGTCCGCAACCGCGCCCGTGGGGTTGTTTGGGTAGTTGAGAAAGATCAGCTTCGCCTTGCGGGAGATCCTCTCGTCCACGGAGTCTAGGTCGGGCAGAAAGCCGTTCTCCCTCGTCAGGGGGAGGGTGATGGGAGTTCCCCCTGCGAACTCCACAGCTGTGCGGTAGACGGGATAGGCAGGATCAGGAACGAGAGCCAGGTCGCCTGGATTGATGAAGGCGAGGGGCGCGTGCGCTATGCCCTCCTTGGAGCCGATCAGGGCGAGGACCTCGGCCTCAGGATCCAGGTCGACTCGAAATATCCTCCTATACCAGTCGGCAACGGCTTGGCGGAACTCCGGCTTACCCTCGTAGGAGGGGTACTTCTGGTTCTCTCCCTTCACGGCCGCTTTGCAGAGGGCATCTACTATCCCCTTGGGCGTAGGCATGTCGGGGTCGCCGACACCAAGGTCTATCACGTCGACGCCCCTTCGCCGAGCCTCTTGCTTAGCCTTGTCGATTCCAGCAAATAGGTATGGTGGGAGGGATCTTATTCTATCAGCATATATCCGCTCAGCATTCATCGCATCTCACTCCATGGCCAGAATGACGCCTTGCCATGTCAAAGGCCGGCCTGTGGCTTCCCGAGGTACTAAGGATATGTAGTATATAAGATTAGAGTCATGTCCGAGATAGATGCTAGTCGATGATATCGGAGGAGACCATGTTTGAGGTGGGCGACCTTTTGGCCATCCTATCGGAAGATGTAATCAGGTTGTATCAGGATCAGGGAGTGGATGAGCTATATCCTCCTCAAGCGGAGGCCATAGAGAGGGGGCTCCTCGAGGGAAAGAACATGCTCATCTCCGTCCCGACGGCCGCGGGAAAGACCCTATTAGCAGAGCTTGCCATGATCAGGGCGGCCCGTGAGGGGAAGAGATCCCTCTATATCGTGCCTCTGAGGGCCCTTGCCGCCGAGAAGTACGAGTCCTTTCGTCGTTTCAATTCGCTTGGCGTGACCGTGGGCATAAGCACGGGCGACTTCGATCGTCGTGACGAGGCGCTGGGGCGCAATGATATCATCGTTGCCACCTCTGAGAAGGCCGACTCGTTGATAAGGAATGGCGCCTCTTGGATTACACAGCTAGGCGTCCTCGTGGCAGACGAGATACACCTCCTCAACTCCGCCAATCGCGGCCCTACTCTGGAGATGACGATAACCAAGCTCGTCCGCCTCAACCCGGGAATGCAGGTGATTGGGCTCAGCGCAACCGTGGCGAACGGAAGGGAGGTCTCCGAGTGGCTGGGAGCGGATCTCGTATTCAGCGAGTGGAGGCCGATCAGCCTCCGGGAGGGGATCATCCTCGATGGGAAGATGGTCTTCGAGGATGGGGAGGTGGACTTGAATGGGAAGGACGAGATGCTGGCCTTGGTCCGAGATACGATGGCTCTTGGGGCTCAGATGCTCATCTTCGAGAACAGCCGCAGGAACGCCGAGGCCACGGCGGTCAAAGTGGCCCGGGTGGTGGGCGAGGGATCAAATGACCTTGCTCAAAGGATCCTTGCGAGCGGGGAGGGTGAATCCTCCCGAAGGCTTGCGGATTGTGTCCGAGGAGGTTCGGCCTTCCACCACGCAGGACTCTTGCCAGATCAACGCAGGCTTGTGGAGATGGGATTTAGGGAGAACCAGATCAAGGTGATCGCAAGCACGCCCACGCTTGCCGCAGGCCTTAACCTGCCTGCGAGGCGAGTGCTGGTCAGAAGCTACAAGCGCTACGATCCCGGCCTTGGAATGGTGCCGATACCGGTGATCGAGTATCGCCAGATGGCTGGAAGGGCGGGGCGTCCAGGCCTGGATCCATATGGGGAGTCCTTCCTCATGGCGAAGAGCCGCGTCGAGTTCGACCAGTTGATGGAGGGATACATCAGGGGGGAACCTGAGGAGATCCTCTCAAAGCTTGCTAGCGAGAGCGCATTGAGGACGCATATCCTCTCTACCATATCGACCGGCTTTGCCGAAAGCCTCGAGGCCTTGCAGGCCTTCATGGCCTCCACGTTCTACGCCCATCAGCAAGACCCATGGCGGCTTGAGGCAACGATCGAGGCTGTTCTGGATTTCCTGGAGAAGTCCGGCATGATCTCGGTCGAAGTCGATCTGATGGAGGCAACGCGTCTTGGATCCCTCGTCTCAAGGCTCTACATCGATCCCCTCAGCGCAGTGGTTGTAATCGAGAACCTCCGGGATAGGGCGAGTCCCACTGAGATCACCCTCCTCCACCTCATCACCAAGACGCCTGACATGGAGCTCTTCTACATACAGAGGACCGATGGCTGGCTCGAGGAGTTCATCGATAGATATCGTGATCAGCTGAATCCGGAGGAGAACTACGATTGGCTGCTCAAGGAGGTCAAGACGACTTCCATGCTCCTCGACTGGATATCGGAGGTCAAGGAGGAGGATATCTGCGAGCGATACCACATAGGCCCTGGCGATATCAGAAGGGTCGCGGAGACCGCGCAGTGGTTGATGCACTCGGTGTCTGAGATCTCAAAGCAGCTCGACCTTGGCTCCAGCTTTCGCGCTGCCCAGCTTGAGGAGCGGATACGCTATGGAGCAGGTCCGGATCTTCTGGCCTTGTTGGAGATCAAGGGCATAGGACGTGTGAGGGCAAGGAAGCTACATCGAGCAGGATATACGAGCCTAGCTATGCTCAAAGAGGCGGGCCTCGAGAGGATCTCATCCGTCATCGGTCCAGGCACGGCGGAGAAGGTCATGGCCCAGCTAAGGGATTAGATCCATGCGCATTAACCTTGGGGGAATCGTCCACCTCTCCACCATCGACTGGATTGGCAAGGCTGCAACCGTCGTATTTCTACGCGGCTGTCCCCTTCGCTGTCCCCATTGCCAGAACAGGTCGCTCCAGGCGGGCCTCTCTTTTGCGGATCTCTGCCTTTCTAAGGGCGTATTGAAGGTCCGAAACGAGAGGCCTATGACTCATCAGGCGACGCTAGGGTCGTTCTCATCACGAAGGAGGGGGATAGAAGGCCAGATAAGCGCGATCGTCCTCTCTGGGGGAGAGCCTCTAATGCAGCCTGCAGCCGTCCGCGCGCTTGCGATGCTAGCGAAGAGGGAAGGGTTGTTGGTAGGGTTGGAGACATGCGGCTTTTATCCCCGAAACTTGCGATCTCTTGCTCGGGATGGGTTGCTCGACCGAGTCTTCCTCGATCTCAAGGCCCCCTTGCGCGATCCAGACTACCTCCGGGCGACGGGCGTGGAGGATGTGGCCTCTCGTGTCCAGGAGAGCCTCGCCATCTGCCTTTCAGAGGGCCTCCCATTGGAGGTTCGAACGACCGTCTTTCCCGAGATGCCAGGTCGAGGGCAGCTCGAGGAGATGGCGAGAGTCATCGATGAGCTGAAGGTGGAGTACCCGGAAAACCGCCTTCTTCGATTCGCGATTCAACAGGGCCGGCCCTTGGAGGCCGAGTTTCAGCCCATCGAGCCAGAGATCCTGGAGGATATGGCTCGGGTTCTGGGGGCAGAATTTAGGCTCAATCGCAAGCATTAGGTAGGGTGCCTGCCCGAGTGACCTGGGTTATGGGATTGAAGATCATAGCATTCGTTGGCTTGCCTGGTTCGGGCAAGGGCGTCGCCTCGGATATCGCAAAGAGCATGGGCCTTCCTGTCGCGGTCATGGGAGACGTGATCAGGGAGGAGGCCTCTTGCAGGGGCCTTTCTGGGACCGACAACGATCTGGGAATGGTTGGAAACTCTTTGAGGCGGGAGGAGGGCGCAGATGCCATTGCGAGGAGGTGTCTCCAAAGGATGATTGCCTCCGGCTCGCCCGTCTACGTGGTAGACGGAATACGCAGCCCTGAGGAGGTGGAGCTCTTTCGAAGCCATTCCAAGGAGTTCCATCTCGTGGCGGTCACTGCATCGGATGAACGACGAAGGGGGCGGATCAACACCAGAGGAAGGGTCGACGACGGGCAATCCTTGGAAGGCCGAGAGAGGCGTGAGATCGGTTGGGGGATGGTTGCGGCGATTGCGCTCGCCGATTCCAGCATATCCAACGATTGCGATCTGGTGTCCTTTCGCGAAGCGGTGAGGGACCTGTTGTATCGGTTCTATCCAGGGCTCGGCCGCCTGATTTAAATGTTTGGATCTCCTAATTGGATGGTTGGAGGTGACCAATCTTGTGTACCGTGGGTGGCGGCCCTGACCTGGGAGACCTGGAGTCCCTGGCAACCAAGGATTACATCTGCTCGGAATGCGGGAACAAGTTCAAGGGAATGGGAAAGAGGCCGATGTGTCCTTCCTGCAAGTCCAGGAAGGTCAAGGCGGCAAGCTGAGAGCATATGCAGATCGATGTTCGCGAGGATAACGTGGCGATCTTGCGAGGGCGCGAGGGGACGGTGGCGCTTGTCAAGGCCCTCGGGAGGTCCTTCTTCCTGGACGGCCCGGATGAGGAGGTCGTCCTCTTCACCGATCCTGAGGACCTCATAATTGCCTCTTCCTTCGGGGTGGGCGCAAAAGTCGAGAAGGGGTTGATCTGCACGCTCTTCCAGATTAGAGAGCTTGGATCCCCTCTGATAGTACTTCCCAAAGGCCATAAGGCCTCGCCTCGGCTCAAGACGGTAGTCTCTCTGGGTGAGAGGACGCGGTTGAGCTGCAGGATTCAGCCGGGGACGCATCCGGAGCAGGACGTCCTCTGCGCGGCGGAGGAGTTGGACGGACTGGAGATAGTTGCCGTGCCGGGAGGAGCTATCGTAGAGGGATTCGGGGGGCAGGTACATCTGGGGCGATTCTCCTGAGCGTTGATCCTAATGGGGGGCTACGTTGATCGCAACGAGCAGCGATCTTGAGTTTGGGACAAGAGAAAACATGACCGGAGGTGTTCGTTTATGGGTATAGTTGAAGGATCTCTGGTGAGGTATAACGGCACGGGGACCGTGGGAGTTGTAAAGGCGCTCAAGGAGGAGGACGACGGTACATGGGCCTTGCTCGACTCCACGCGGCTATTCTATCATATATCCTCCCTGGAGACCATCGATCGGGTGCCTGAAAGGAGGGAGATTAAAGGCCCTACTGTGGAGGATATCGAGGCCAAGATGAAGGCCCACAAGGCCATGATGGACGAGGCCAAGATGCAGGATGAAAACCTTGAGACCGGCGGTTAGGATCGGGGTAGTTGTCCACGGGCCCGAGGTCATCGACTCGGGTGCGGCTGTCACTACGCTGGACCGGCTCTCTGCCTTTGGCGAGGTGAGGGCTGTTCTTGGCGGCACCATGGGCAAGGTGGCGGTGATCGACTGGGGGCTCGAGGATAGGATCGATATCTCCAAGCGAATGGTCCCCAGCCGATCCCTCATCGACCTGCAAGTAGACTCTGATATTCTCGTTCTTTTGAATCAGGCGAAGAGCAGGGAGACAGCCCTTGCCTTTGGATCCATGATCGCCGCCCGGGCCTCCCTCTATCGGCCACTGATCCAGGTGGATTGGGGCGGCCGATTCATCGCTTGCCTTGTCGGCGAGGAGACGCAGCTTGCCCAGTCCTTGGCAACGGATCTGGAGCTCGATCTTCTGGCGTCGCCGACCTTCTGCGGGCGAAACGTCGACGTGGGGGGCCGGCAGGAGCGAATGGTCGTTGGTGTCCTCCCCGGCGAGTGCGTGACCCTCGACGGAATAGTGATCGGGAGGGCCACCGGAGATGAGGTGGAAATCGTAGTTGCTGGAGGGCGCATAATCGAGCTCAAGGGGGCCCTGCCAAAGGTTCACGGGATGGAGAAATTATCCGATGTGGATCTGAGGCGTGCGATCCTTCGAAGCGGAAATATCAGAAGGACGAATGCCCCCTCTCATCGTATCGATCCTGGCAGAGTCGGCGAGACTGAAGGCCATATCGTCATCATCGACCATGCGGCTGAGGGGGCGTTCGAGTCTGCGAAAGGCGCGTCCGTTGTGGTGACCGTGGGGGATGATACGACCCACATCACCGGGGAGATCCTGGGGCGCCTCGGCATTCCTGTGATTGGGATAGTTGATGGGGATAGGGACTGCCTCTGCAGTCAGACATGTATGCCGCCTGGAAGCACCATAGTACGGGTGAGGCAGGGAATGGACGATCAAATCGGAAAAAAGATCAGGGAGCACCTCTCGGCAGGCGGCAGTCGATCCATTTGTCAGACGCGGGTGGTGGTCAGGTCGGAGGTTATCCGGCTCGCAGGCGAGGATCTGTTGTGGGTAAAGGACTTTTAGTCGTTATGCGAGCCTCTTCACTATCATTACGGTTGCGTCTCCCTTCTGGGGGCGGCCGCCACAATAGGCCTTGATCTCGGCTTCCACGGCCGCCATTATCTCCTGGGCGGAATGATCCCTTGCCTCTCGAATCGATGTTATAAGATGCTCTGTTCCGAACTTCGCATTGGAACCGTTTGAAGCCTCAGTCACTCCATCGGAATAGAGGACCAGCACATCCCCGGGGTTGATCTCCTTCTCCTCTGTGATCAGGTCGATCTGGTCCATGATCCCAAGCGCCATCCCTCCTCCGACCAGCGTCTCGACCGATCCCCCCAAGTTCACTATGAAGGGTGGGTTGTGGCCTGCATTCACATACTCGATGATGCTCGTATGTCTGTTGAGTATCCCGAGGAAGCATGCAACCGGCATGCCTCTAGCTGCGCTCTGGCCGATCTCCATATTTGCCTCTTGGAGTGCAAGGGACGGCTCCTCATAGCTCTTCACGAGGGCTCTAATCACCGCCTTGGAGATGGTGGCAAGGATTGATGCCCGGACCCTATCTCCCGCCACGTCGGCTATCTCGATTGCCAGTTGCCCATCACCCAGATCGGTGATCTCACTGAAGTCGAAGCCCTCCTGGCCTGGAAGGGTGAATAGAGCGACCTGGTAATCCTCAGGCTGTGGCAGCCTGGACTGAGCCATCCTTCGTCTCAGCTCCTCGGAGATCTCGCCACCAACTGCTGCTGTTTGGATCTTCTCCTGAGGTGCGGCCAGCCCTCTCAGATCGCGTTCCATCCGGTTAAGTGCCTGGGAGAGCGCCCCCATCTCGTCAGGGAGGCTCTCGTCGAAGCGGACGTCCAGGTTGCCCTTACCCAGGCGAGAGACCGAATCGGTGAGCTGGGTGAATTTGAGGCTGATCCTGCCTCCCAAGAGCAGCCCTGCCACTGTCAGCATGATGGCGGTGAAGATCAGTGCCAAGATCTGCATGAACCCGATCTTCGCGGAGGCCACACTCAGCTCATATGTTGCTTTTCCCGTCACCTCGTCCACGCCAGCTTCGATGTAGCTTGCCGGAATCTGCATCTTCTCCGAAGGAAACGCTATTCCAAGGCTCCAGCCAGTCGTTGCGATTGGAGCGTAGGATATGTAGCAGTCGCCTCTGGACAGTCCCACTACCGATGCTCCGACCTTCCCCTCAGTCATATTCTTCAGGACCCTTGAGAGTTCGGAGTCCCCCACATCCGACGGCCCTCCTTCGGCGAGCAGTTCGGTCCAGGGCACGCTCTCCGGGTTCGTTCGGGGCCTTATGATTATGTTACCGCTGCGGTCTATTATGAACGGATATCCCCTTCCTTGCATTCCCGAGAGATCCCCGCTCATCGCCCAGAGCGAGATGTCCATGCCGACAACCGCCAAGAGCTCTTCGTCGGCGTAAATGGGCGTGGCGCAGGTAATGGCCAGAGAGCCGCCTGATACATTAGGATGGGGCCCCGTCCAGATCGTCTTGCCCGCCAACTTCGCCTCCTTATAGAAGGCTTGATCCCGGGGATCGTAAGGCCTGATCTTGGAGAGGTCATGATCTGCGTTGGGCCAGGAGACGAGGATTCCTTGGTTGGTGCCGATATAGCCCACATCCACAAGCCCCGCCTGATCCACCACGCTTCTAAGGATGGTTGCCGGAATGCGTTGCTCTGGAGGGATGGAGGCTTTTCCAGCCGTGGTCAGGTTGCCTCCCAGGGGTGCGGACCAGATGCCGAACGCCGAATCAAGGCTCCCGTTCGATTCGAAAGGGTACGAATAGGAGTTTGCTACGAGCACGCCCTGTGCCTCTATCCGCTTAAAGATGCCATCGTATTGGCCGGCCTTTGCGACCGCGAGCTGCACCTGATCCGTATCCTCGGTAGTTGCGAGAGCTAGGGCTGAGCGGTTCAACGCCGTCGTGCTGAGGTTGGCCATGCGATCCTGAACAACATCAGCGGCCTGGTTCATCTCCATCGTTGTGAGATAGCCGGTCAGCGCGAGGGGGACCAGCCCCGAGATGAGCAACAGCAGCACAAGCTTCAGCCGCAATCCGCCTTTACGAGGGATCTCTTGCATCACTTCATATCTATCATATATCCGTTCGCGATTCCTCCGGCCATGGCCTCTTGGATGCCACTCCGGATTGGCCCTTTGCGCGCCGCAGGCTGGAGATAGCCTCTGGCGGCTGCCGTATCGACTGGCAGCTGATGATATAAACCCTTTTTCAGCATGGATTATAATATAATAATTTTTAATCGATATGGGGGCGAGGCCGCCTGCCGGAAAGTATTTATTTGAAATTTCAGAATAAATACTGTGACCGATTCGTATGCCTTTGTTGCCCAGCTGGAGAGGTTGGATCGAGCGAAGCGCGCCTTCGAATCGCAGATATCTCTTCTAAACCTCATAATCGTCGCAGGCATCGCCTATGCATCTTTCAGCTTGATCGGCATAACCCTCTACTTCAGATTCTACTGGCAGGATACGCTGCTCGCAGAAGTCCCTGCCCTCCTCGCCTTGGCCCTTGGCCTCGTTGGATCCAGGCTCCTCGCCCGTAGGAGGCGTCTCGACGTGCTACACCTCCTCGGGGGCGATCTAATGGAGATGGCGCAGGCTGCCTACGACAATCGGGCGTCTCGCACGATGGTCATGGATCGGCTGGCCGAGGAGGTGAGGGGGGGCCTCTCCTCGGTCAAGCCAAAGGACATACTCGACTCAAAGGAATTGTTCCGCCGCCTGGTTGGTGTTGCGCTGCTCGTGGTGATCGTGATCTCGATCAGCTTGGGCGATCTCGGTGGGGAGATCACGCCTTCGGATCTCCAGATCTTCGACAAGATGAGGGACGATGCGATCTCGCTCTTTGGCGACGATGAAATGCAGGATAAAGGGTCTGAGGGGCAGGGATCCTCGAGCATATACGGAACGCCTTCTCTTGCCGTCCTTCAGGAGTCGAAGCTCGAGATGGAGCTCTATCCTGGAATGGGGATTGGATCGAGGGCGATCGAGACCGCACCTGTTGAACATCTTTTTTCAAGCTCGCCTCCGGGCCAGGGGGTAGCGGTATCAACCGAGCTCTACATCGAGAGCCTTCCCCCGCAGCATCGGGAGATAGTAAAGAAGTACTTCCAGATCCTGGCAAAGGATTAAGTTCGGTTAGATCTTGTGATGGTGTTGTGCCTTAGAGGCAAGGGTCGGAATGGAGATGACAGAGGACCTGAAAAGCATATACGAGAGATCGCCAACCATCTTTCAGGGGATCAGATCTGAGATCGAGAGGGCGATGGTGGGCCAAACGGTGGCAATCGAGCAGCTTCTCTCAGCCATACTGGCTGGAGGGCACGTCCTGCTTGAGTCCAACCCCGGCCTTGGCAAGACGTTGCTCGTCAAGACCATGGCCAAGACAACGGGGCTGAAGTTCAGCCGCATACAGTGCACGCCCGACCTGATGCCAGCCGACATCACGGGGACGACAATCATCGAGGAGAGGGATGGCGGCAAGCATTTCCGCTTCGAGGCTGGGCCAGTCTTCGCAAACATAGTCCTGGCCGACGAGATCAACAGGGCTTCCCCCAAGACCCAGTCGGCTATGTTGGAGGCCATGCAGGAGAAGCAGGTGACGGTTGGAAATGAGACCCACCCACTCGATGAGCCCTTCTTCGTCCTCGCAACCCAGAATCCGATAGAGATGGAGGGCACCTTTCCCCTGCCCGAGGCCCAGCTCGATCGATTCCTGTTGAAGATCCTGATCGAGTATCCGACGCCGGAGCAGGAGTATGAGATCATGGAGAGGTACTCCGGCCGCTACGATCCACAGGTGCAGATGGTGGTCGGAAAGGAGCAGTTGCTGGCCCTCCAGAGGATCTGCAGGGAGATCCCTGTCTCAGAGGATCTTAAGAGAGATGTCATCAAGGCAATCATATCGACGAGGAAATGGGACGGTGTGCAGTACGGGGCGAGCCCCAGGGCTTCGATTGGACTCATACTGGCATCGAAGGCGAGGGCTTTCCTGAACGGGAGGAGCTACGTATCGAGGGAGGATCTTCATGTGATGGCATATCCCATACTTAGGCACCGCGTGATCCTGAGCTTCGAGGCGGAGAGGAGGGGCCTTACCCAAGACCAGGTCATCACCGAGATCCTCAAGGAGAGCAAGCTATAAGTTAGGCAGGCGAGAGGCCGATGGACACCGAGTTCTTCAAGGACCTGGAACGATTCTCCCTATTAGTCCGAAAGCGCGTATCCACGGCCTATACGGGATCGAGGCGATCGGTCAGGTTCGGCCATGGCATAAGCCCTGTGGGATACAGGGAGTACCGGAAAGGCGACGACATCAAGCTCGTTGATTGGAAGGTCTACGGCCGGACTGAGAAGCTCTACGTGCGGGAGCACGAGGAGGAGAGGAGCCTTATGGTGCATATCCTGATCGACTCGAGCGCCTCGATGGGCTACGCCGGCAAGTTCCAGTTCGCCTCAAAAATCGCGGCAGGCACGGCATTTATGGCCGTGCAGGGGAACGAGAAGTTCTCCTTGAACCTCTTTGCTGAGGGGATAGAGCCCGGGGCTCCCGGGCGTGGGCGCGGTTTCCTTATGCGTTACATCGACCTTCTGGACGATACGGTTCCCAAGGGCAAGACCAGCATCAAGAAGGCAGCGGACCAATTCGATCGCTTGGCCTCGTCCACGAGCCTCGTCGTTATGATCTCCGACTTTCTGGATCGGCCAGAAGATATAGAGTCCGCAATCTATCGTCTATCTGCCCATGACCTCGTACTTATCCAAGTGCTCGCCCCAGGTGAGGTCGAGCTCTCTCTCTCCGGGGATGTAAGATTCGTGGATATGGAGTCGGATCGGCGCCTGGTTACGCGTATAAGCCAGAGGTTGAAGGATGAGTATCGGGATCGAATGAAGGATCATGCTGAATCCATCGCCTCCACCTCCAGCAAGGTGAACGCGGACTTCTTCCAGTTCAAGGCTGACATGCCCGTATTCGATGCCTTCAACGAGCTAAACCAGAGGGCTTCCAAGCCGAGGATCTGATAGCATGAGTTCGAAGGATAAAATCGTCGTTGGTCTGGGCTATGGATCGGGTTATATCGAGTTCTCTCCATCGGGAGAGTTCGAGGTCCTCCTTCCTCGCGAGCTCGGGTCCGCAGGCCCGGGCGAGATCGATCGCGCCTTAGACGAGCCCTATGGCCCGAGGATCGAGGATCTTTCGGGCAAGAGCGCGACCATCCTCGTGAGCGACGCTACAAGGCCGAGCCCTAGCCATCTCATGGTGCCTTCTCTGGTTCGCCGGCTGGAGAGGATTGGTGTAGAGGATATTCTGGTCATATTCGCCCTTGGCACCCACAGGAGGATGTCCGTGGAGGAGGAGGCAAGGCTGCTGGGCAAGGCCGTTTGCTTTCCCCATCTGCAGCACGATTTAAAGAGGTGCACGCCACTTGGGGAGACTTCTGCGGGAACTCCGGTCGAGATATTCGAGGAAGCGGCCTCTCGTGATCTGATCATAGCGACGGGTAACATCGAATATCACTACTACGCGGGCTACAGCGGCGGGGCGAAGGCCGTACTGCCGGGGATCTCCTCGGAGGAATCGGTGATCGCAAACCACATGCTGATGCGCTCCCCCGAGGCCCGATCTGGCAACGTAAAAAGCCCCGTAAGGGCCGATATGGAGGACGCAAGCGACATTGCTGGGCTCGACTTCATTCTCAACGTAGTCTTGAACGGCGAAAAAGAGATCGTCTCGGCCGTGGCAGGCGACTATGTGAAAGCCCATCGCCATGGGGCGGCGACTGTGGATCATATGTACCTGAGGGAAGTTGCGCCTGCTGAGATCGTCGTGACCTCTGCCGGGGGATCTCCCAAGGATATCAACCTCTTCCAGGCCCAGAAGGCCTTGGATAACGCCAAGGGGGCGGCAAAGCCAGGGGGTAGCATCATTCTGGTCGCCTGTTGTGCCGAGGGCCTGGGAAATGCGGTCTTTAAAAGATGGATAGGGGAGGCTTCCTCGGCCGAGGAATGCTGGGAGCGCTTCGGCCGGGAATATCAGTTCGGAGGCCACAAGGCCGCCTTCCTGGCCCTCCAATCGCTCCAAAACGACCTGATATTGGTCTCGGATCTTCCAAAGGAGACTGCAAAGGCGTGCTTCTTCAGGCAGGCGAGGACGATAGAGGAGGCAATTGCCATGGCAAGGGAGAGGCAAGGAAGCGATGCTCGCTCTCTGATAATCCCTCATGGCGGGCTGACGCTTGCGCGGGCGAAGGGCGGTCTCTAGGCGAATCGAGCCTGCAATCGACCATCTGTTGGAGCGGCCGCCCGATCGAATCCTCGAAACCTTTTTAATCCTGGTTTTCCGTTTGAGTGGATCATGGGAAAGACAGGAACCGTCGAATGGCAGAAGATCAGGGGCCGCAAGGGTCAGATCAGGCTCGTGGCAAGGGCGGAGTCTACGTATAAGAAGCCCGGGCCCCTACAGAAGTACAGATCCGAAGGGGCCAGGTGCCGGAAGATAAAGAGATCGGCCAAGGCAGTAGTGACTCGCTGATGGCCGTATGCGGGATCCTATAGGCTGATGCTCGATCCGGACCTAGTTCTGGTACGATACGGCGAGATCACCCTCAAAGATAGGTGGACCAGGGGCCATTGGGAGAAGATCCTTCGGTCCAACATCGTTTTTGCGTTGCATGAGGCGGGCATTGAGCATCAGATGAGCATTGCCGGGGGGCGCATATTCGTTCATACCCAAGATCCCCGGGCGCCCGGTCTAATCGCGAAAGTCTTCGGCGTAGTTTCCACAAGCCCGGCCTACTCAGTAAAGCCCAATATGGCGGAGATATCGCGGGTGGCCGTCGAGATCGCAAGGGAGACGGAGGCTGCCTCCTTTGCCATACGTCCTCGAAGGTCCGGTGGGGATATATCGAGCGAGGATCTGGGCAAAGTGGTCGGGGAGATCGTCAAGGGATCTACGGGTTTCAGGGTCGATCTGACGAGGCCGGAGCTGGAGATATTTATCGAGGCTCGCTCGGACAGGGTGATGATATTCAAAGAGGTGATTCGAGGGATGGGGGGGCTTCCCTTGGGATCGCAATCGCGAATGCTCGCCATGATATCGGGGGGAATAGATTCACCGGTCGCTGCCTGGATGATGATGCGGCGAGGGTCCCCGATCTCCCTCCTACACTTCGACTCTCGACCATATGCAGATGCGATTGATAAGGTGAGGAAGGTTGGTGAGGTGTTGAACCGGTGGACTACGGGCCGCAGGATCACGCTCATCACAGTGCCCAATGCGAGGGGCATCGAGGCCATATCCGCCCGATACCCACGCGCAACCTGCGTACTCTGTCGAAGGCTGATGTATCGAGTGGCAGTTGAGGTCTCGAAGCTCGAGGAGGCCGTCGGCATCGTCACTGGCTACTCCTTGGGCCAGGTTGCCTCTCAAACACCTGAGAACATAAGGGCCGAGCAGGTGGGTCTGAAGGCTCCCTTCTACCATCCCCTCATCGCCATGGACAAGACGGAGATCACGGATCTTGCCCGCAAGATCGGAACCTATCAGATCAGTGCGGAGAGCCAATCTTGTAGCGCCGTTCCCCATAAGCCCATGACGCGTGCGAAGCTCGAGGATATCCGGGCGATGGAGCGCGAGCTCAAGCTGAAGGACCTGGCGCTGGAGCTGCTCGATGAGCGGCGGATAGAGAAGATCTAGAGACTTCGGACTTCTTGCATCCTACTGGATCGATGGAGTTCATATCGATGCTCAGATATCGAATACATATTCTCTACTTTCCAAGTTATCCTTCGGTCGCGCCCAGTTTATATACTACCATCGCGTCTTGCATATACAAACAAGTGAAGGGGCACAA
>JAFGMR010000012.1 GCA_016927425.1 Methanotrichaceae archaeon
GGCTTCGACTTCGCAACCCTGGAGCGCTGGGTCCGCGCCATCAGACGAAAGGGCCAGGCCGTCCTCTACGGCCCGCCGGGGACGGGGAAGACGTACGTCGCCGAGCATCTCGCAAAGCACCTCATCGGCGGGGGAGACGGCTTCATGGACCTGGTCCAGTTTCACCCGGCCTACGCCTACGAAGACTTCATCCAGGGGATAAGGCCGCAATCGGACGAGGACGGCGGGCTGAGGTACCCTCTCGTTCCGGGACGGTTCCTCGAATTCTGCGAGCGGGCAGAATCTTGCAGTGGAACCTGCGTTCTGATCATCGACGAGATCAACCGGGCGAACCTATCCCAGGTCTTCGGGGAATTGATGTACCTCCTAGAATACCGGAGCCGTTCGATCCCCCTCGCCGGAGGCAGAAAACTCAAGATACCCGAAAACGTCCTCATCATAGGAACGATGAACACAGCCGACCGCTCCATAGCCCTGGTGGATCACGCCCTCAGGCGGCGCTTCGCTTTCCTGCGGCTCCAGCCGAATCACGATATTCTCCGCAGGTATCACCAAAGTCGAGATACTGGCTTTCCCGTCGAGGGGCTGATCAGGGTTTTGCGCCGACTGAACACTCAGATCAATGACCCTCACTATGAAGTAGGGATATCCTTCTTCCTTCTGGAAGACCTCGCCGAGGAGATCGAGGAGATCTGGAAGATGGAGATCGAGCCCTACCTGGACGAGTACTTCTTCGACCGGCCCGAGAAGGTCGATGACTTCCGGTGGGAGAGAGTCGGAAGAGAGATCATGCCATGAGCTCTAATGAACTTCGGCGGATCGAGCTGGTGGAGTACGAATCCCGAAGGTTTCCCGAATCCGAGATCTCCGAAGAGCTTGGCATGAAGATATGGCAGAGCTACGGGAGCCAGATCTCGATAGACGAGCCATCCTTCAAGAATGGCAACCAGTGGTCTCTGACTGCAAACGGCTGGGCAGGTCACATACCTCTGACCCCGGAGTTTCAGATCGCCCTCCTGCCAAAAGTGGAGATAAGGAATTTATTCGGGATGCTGGAGTACGCCTACCGGCTAAAGAGCAAGAGCCTCAAGTTTCCCGAGGGCTTAACTGACTGCGATTCCTTAGAGGAATTTTATGAGACCCTGGCCAAGTTCTTCGCCCTCAGGGTCCTCGACCGGGGGCGCAAGGGCTTCTTTCGCTCGTATCAGCCTCGGAAAGATCGAATCCCCTACGTTCGTGGCCGTTTCGACATCAAGAAAAGTTGCCAGAAACCATGGATGGTGAAACCAGAATGCCGCTACGAAGAGCACACCTCCGACGTCGAGGATAACCAGATCTTAACCTGGACCCTGCGGCGGATTCTCCAAAGCGGGATCTGCACCGAGCGATCCTTGCCCCAGGTTCGAAGAGCCTATCAGTCTCTTCGGGGCTTGGCAACTCCTATTCCATGTGACCCCAAGGATTGTGCGGGTCGGCTTTACAACCGTCTGAACCAGGACTATCAGCCGATGCACGCCCTATGTCGCTTCTTTTTGGAGCAGAGTGGACCATCTCATCGGGTCGGAGATCGGACGATGATCCCCTTCCTGGTGGACATGGCAAAGCTTTACGAGCTATTTGTGGCAGAATGGCTGAAGGCTCACATGCCATCAGATTTTGCGGTCAAATCCCACGAGAAGGTTTCCATCGGCCAGGAGGGAAGGATCAAATTCGACATCGATCTTGTAGTATACGAGAGAGACTCACAAAAAGTGCGTTTTGTCCTCGACACCAAGTACAAAGCACCGGACCAACCAGGGAACACCGACATTAACCAAGTGGTAACATACGCCATATCTAAGGAATGCCAGGTTGCGATACTGATATATCCCAAGCCCTTGAACCTGGATGAAATGGTTGGGGGGGAAATCCACGTAAGGGTTCGAAGCCTGACCTTCTCTTTGGATGGCGATCTAGAACAGGCTGGCCACAAATTTCTGGAGGATCTATTTTCAGGCGAAGATCGGTAAGGCGATGTAATCTCTTTACAGGTGAATGGAAGATCGCTTCACACCCTACTGAGTCCGTCAATCAGACGACCTCCAACCTTCCCATTCTACGAAGCTCATCAGCGATCTGACAGACGAGGTCGTATTCCAGCTCCAGATCTTCGCTGGCGTCGGAAGGATAGGCCTCTCCCCTGGACTGGAAGTATCCCGCAACCTCTTTCTTTGCGGTCTCGTAGTCCACATCCCGATATCTAATCAGCTTCATCGGCATCGCCTTAAGAAACAGCTTCAACAGAAGGCGGCTTCAGCACCGCCGCGGCCCGCCCCGCTTCCTCCTCTTCTTCTCGGGCTCGCGGTTCCTGAACCGGATCAGGTGCCAGTTGTCGATCTCCCAGAGGTCCAGGGCCCGCTCCTCCTCCTTGAGGTAGCCTCGCGCCCTCTCCATCAGCTCGTCCCAGTCCACCTCGTGGCCGTCGAACTCCGGCCCCTCGACGCAGGCGAGCTTAGTCTCCCCGCCGATGTTGACCCGGCAGGCCCCGCACATCCCGGTCCCGTCGATCATTATCGGCATGAGGCTCACCCTCGTCTCGGCGCCGAAGGATTCAGAGACCCGTGAGCAGGTCGCCATCATGAAGGTGCAGCCGACTAAGTAGATCCTGTCTATCTGCTCGGACTCGAGGATCTCCCTCAGGGGGTCTTTGGCCCATCGGGCGACGCCCACCGCCCTGTCGCCGGAGGTGACGATCAGCCGGTCGCTCGTCTCCTCCAGCCGGTCGAGCCAGAATAGAAGCTCGCCCTTGTAAGCCTCGACGATGCAGATCACCCGGTTTTTCGCCTCTTTTAGGACCTTTGTGAGGGCGTAGGCGGGCCCCGCGCCGAAGCAGCCGCTGACGACGACTACGGTCCCGAAGAATCCGACATCTGCGGGCTTTCCCAGGGGGCCCGCCAGGTTTGCAAGCCTCTGCCCCGGCTCCATGAGGCCGAGCTTCTTTGTGGAGAGGCCCAGCTCCTGGAAGACGAGGGTCACAGTACCCTTCTCGCGATCCCAGTCGGCGACGCTCATGGGTATCCTCTCCCCCTCCTCGTCGACCCGCAGGATCATGAACTGGCCCGGCTGA
>JAFGMR010000087.1 GCA_016927425.1 Methanotrichaceae archaeon
AAAGCCCTGGTTATAATTATCACGTGGCAGCAAGTTCTGAGCTCAGATCTCTTTCAGATAGTCCATCTTTTACTAGTTATTATAGATTGATTGATTCCTTCGGTGACAATAGTTATCGCTTTCATCAATGCCAGAGAAATTCCAACCTATTCTGAGTTTACGACCCGCAAGTTAGATATGAGCTAAAATCCTAATGATCTACCGTGGGGGAAATCCCCGGGAGTGAACCATGTCGGAAGATGGACCTCGAAGCTTGGAGGAGATCGACTTCGTCCCTACGGGCAAGGTCTTTTCCTCTCCGAGGGACTGGAGGGACCAGTTCATCTACCATCTGCTGGTAGACCGGTTCAACGATTGCAGGAGGAGGCCGCCATATAGGCCTGGCCTCGAAGAGGACCGCGAGGAGTGGGAGGGCGAGGACTGGCAAGGTGGAAACCTCCCTGGAATCGCTGCAAAGTTGGACTACATACGCGATCTTGGCTGCTCAGCTATATGGCTTAGCCCCATCTTCAAGAACCGAAAGGAGTGCAACACCTACCACGGCTATGCCATACAGAACTATCTCTCTGTCGATCCTCGCTTCGGAACAAATGAGGATCTGCAGCGGCTGGTGGAGGCGGCGCACAAGAAGGGAATCTACGTCATACTGGATATCGTCCTCAACCATACCGGGGACAACTGGGCCTACGAGGGCGGAGGGGCCAGATTCTACTCCGGCGGGGAGCGATACCCCTTCGGCTTCTGGCGGAAGGCTGGAGACGCAGACGAGATCAGCTGGCCGGATGACGCAGTCTGGCCGGTGGAGTTCCAGGAGAAGGAGTGGTATCGTCGGATGGGGGAGATTTGCCGCTGGGATGAGTACCCGGAGGCAAGGGATGGCGACTTCTCATCGCTAAAAGAGCTATACACCTCGAAGGGTCCAGTCCTAGGCGCTCTTATAGACGTATACAAGCACTGGATTGCCAAGGCAGACGTCGATGGCTACAGGCTCGATGCCGTCAAGCACATGGAGGACTCCAGCACCGCCATATTCTGCAACGCCATTCGGGAGTATGCCCAGTCCATAGGAAAGATGAACTTCTTCCTCTATGGCGAGGTCGTGGGAGACGATTCATTCATCGATGGCTACATCGGCCGCAACATTCGCCAGGAGAGCGGCGAGCGCTTTCCATCGCTCGACGCAGCCCTCGACTTCCCTCTCTGGAGGGTGCTCGAAGGCGTGATCAAAGGATTCTTGGATCCCGAGATGCTTCGGGATCGCTATCGAAGCCTTCAGGAGCTGTACAACGATCACGGGCAGGCAGGCCAGTACTTCGTAACATTCGTAGACAACCACGACCAGATCGGGCGCTCTCCGATAGCGCGCTTCCTCCATAAGGATCCGTATCCCGAGCAGGCCGCCCTTGCCGTGGGATACCTCCTGACGAGCCTTGGGGTTCCCTGCATCTACTATGGGACTGAGCAGGGCTTCGATGGCGGAGGAGGTCACGATAAGTACATCAGGGAATGCCTATTTGGCGGAAGATGGGGTGCGTTTGGGACATCTGGCCATCATTTCTTCGATCCCAACCACGCGGTATATCGAAGGATTGCTGCTGTTGCGTCCATCCGGGAGAGGGAGCTTGCCCTCAGATACGGCAGGCAGTACTTCCGCGAGATCTCAGGAGGCGATGAGCCATTCCATCATCCGGATAGGGGAACGATTCTTGCCTACTCCCGTATACTCGACGTAACCGAGATCCTGATCGCCATGAACCTGAGCCAAAAGGAGGCGTCCTATCTCGCAACCGTCGACAGAAATCTAACTCCGCCGGGATGCGTCATGGAAGACCTCCTCCATCCTGAATCGCGTTTTCTCGTGCGGGAGTCGCACTTGCGAGCGGCTGTGGAGGTCTCGCTTCCGCCGCTTGAGATGGTCATCCTCAAAAGCCTCCCCAAGGGCAAAGGATAAGGTGCGTTGCCGCCAACCCGGCGGCCTGATGACTCTGCTTGCTGGCCCCCAGTTGGAGGCCTTGATGGATGCAGGCCTCGTCGAGGCCATGTTGGATCGAGATCTGCAGACGCAGATGTGCGGCGTTGAGCTGACCCTCCAAAGGGTCGAGCGTTTCGTCTCCGCAGGAGCTGTTGACTTCGACAACAAGGAGCGCGAGGTTGCAGATACCGAGGCGATCGAGTTCGATTCATCCGGCTGGGTGAGGCTTGAATCCGGTTCCTATCTGGTCACGTTCAACGAGATCGTCTCGCTTCCGCCCGATGTATCGGCGATCGCGCGGCCTAGGTCGAGCCTTCTTAGAAGCGGCGCTCTGCTAGGGACGGCGCTCTGGGATCCCGGCTACCGCGGGCGCAGCCAGTCGCTTCTCGTAGTCTACAATCCCTGCGGTCTCTCCCTCAAGAGGGACGCTCGCCTCCTCCAGCTGATCTTCATCCCCTTGAGCAGCAGCGCATCAAAGGTCTACGCCGGAGCCTACCAGGGGGAGAACCTCTAAGCCAGGTAAAGCGGCCCTGGCCGCCTGGGGTGGGGGGCAATCCAGCAAGTGGCAAGAGATGGATGTGCGAATTCCCCTACTTGCCCTCGTCTAACTCCTTTCCGTATCTCGCAACACCCGAGGCTTCCGCCATGGCCTCTCGGTCGATGACGAGTATCATGAAAGCCTCATCAGGAACATCCACATCCGGAACATCCCACTGGCATCGTATGCCGTAGAGAGATGCCCTCTCGAATCCGAAGCGGGGATAGTACTCGGGATGGCCTAAAAGGATAACAAACGGGCAGCCTCGATCCCTCAGGGCGGCGATTCCCGCCCGGACGAGGAGAGAGCCTATGCCTTTTCGCTGCAGGTCCGGCAAGACGGCCAATGGGGCAAGCCCCATTCCAACAACTCCGCCTTTCTCGGCCGAGCTAAACCATGGATGGTCGCCACTGCTAGTCTTAATCCGGGTAATCCCAACGACGCCATCATCGATCGTCATAGGGGAGAATAGGATATGGCCAGAAACTTTGCCATCGTGAACCGCAACTAAGGAGAGCAGATCTTCGCAGCTTTCGCGCAGCCGATCTACTATATCGGCTTCTATGACCTCGCCAAACGCCTCAAGGTTGACCTTCCTTATCGCCTCAATGTCCTCGGGAATCTCCTCTCGAACGTATGTCATTCATTCACCCATGTATGCTTCCTTCATTGCGAGATCCTTTTAAAAGATCTTGCAGGCCAAAAATCCACTATTATGATGATTGTAACAGCCGAATAATCCATTCTGCCGGATGATACGGCCCCTTGGAGGCCATCTCGCCGAAATAGCCCCGCTTCTCATCGAAAGAGCCCCATCAAATCCTCCAGGGGAAGCGTGTTTACGACATCTCCTTTTTCGAGCCATCCCCGGCGGGCGGTCAGGACGCCAAACGGCATCACATCCAGCCCCTCTGGGGAGTGCGCGTCGCTGTTTATCGCAACCTTCACCCCAAGCCCCTTCGCCGCTCGACACCAGCGGCCGCTCAGGTCGAGGCGGCTTGGATGGGCGTTGACCTCCATAATCGTCCCTGCCTCGGCCGCCGCCTCCAGCACCGCTTGCATATCGACATCGTATGGATCCCTCTTTCCTATTATCCGTCCGGTCGGATGCGCTATTATGTCCACATGCTCGTTCTCTATAGCCCTCATCAGCCGGCCGTTGATCTCCCTTGCCTTCTGGTCCTGGGCCATGTGGATCGCAGCCACAACGATGTCGCACTCAGAAAGGAGGGAGTTGGGGTAGTCGAGGCTTCCATCGGCTTTGATGTCAACCTCCGTTCCCGCGAGGACGGTTATGCCGTCGAGCGTCTCGTTGGCCCGGTGCACGGCCTCGATCTTCTCTAAAAGGCGCTTGGGCGAGAGCCCTCCTGCGATGCCGACGCTAGGAGAGTGGTCGCAAAGCGCGATGTAGCTATAGCCCCGGGCCTTTGCCGCGGCCGCCATCTCGATGATTCCGCCTCGTCCATCCGACCAGGAACTATGAACGTGCAGATCCCCCAGGATATCGGATGTCTCCAAAAGGCTGGGGATCTCCCCTCTCAATGCAGCCTCGATCTCCCCTTCGTCCTCGCGAAGCTCTGGTGGAATGTACTGCATCCCGAGCTTGGCGTAGAGATCATCCTCTCTCTCGAAGTATTGCTCCTCGCCGCTTGCAAGGTGCGTGAGAGAGTACTCGCTGAGCGAGTAGCCCTTCTGCAGGGCGATTCCTCGAAGCTTCACGTTATGCTCCTTGGAGCCTGTGAAGTACTGCAGGATAGTTCCATAGGATCTATGGTCGACTATCCGGAGATCGACCTGTATCGTCTCCTTGACGATCACGCTCGCCTTCGTGGGGCCCTTGACCAATATATCATCGACGAGGGGCATCTTGACGAACGATGCGATTACATCCGCCGGCCGGGTTGAGGTTGCGAGGATATCTATATCGCCTACCGTCTCGCGTCCCCGCCGAAAGCTTCCCGCAGGCGTTACGTGATCGAGCCCCTCTATCCCATCGAGATACGCGACTATCTGCTCGACGAGCGGCTGGGCAACGCCCATGGGTATGCGCGACGACCTCTTCCGATAGCGCTCCAACGAGCGAAGTATCCTCGCTTCAGATGTCGCCCCCATGCGAGGCAGCCGGCGGATCTGATGCTTCTTTGCAGCCTCCTCGAGCCCGTCGAGGTCTGATACGCCGAGCTTCTCGCTCAGCAGCATCACCGTCTTCGGTCCAAGCCCCGGCACCTGCAAGAGCTCAGTGAGACCTGCTGGGATAGATGACAAGAGCTCGTTGTAAGAGCCGATCCCCCCAGTCTGCAGGTACTCGGCAACCTTCGTTGCTATCGCCTTTCCAACGCCTGGGATGCTCTCAAGGGCGCCTCGGGCCGCGACCGCTTCCACATCCTCATTCATGCCCTCCAAGGCCCGGGCCGCTTTGCTGAAGGCGATCACCTTGAAGCGGTTCTCTCCCTTAAGCTCCAAGAGCTCTGCCATGTGGTATAGGATCGCCGCAACTTCCTTGTTCTTCACGGGATGTAGTTTATGCTCGGCAGGTGTTTAACCGTTTCGCGAGCCCCTGCCACAGCTCATTCATTTGCCTTATCTCGTAGATATTGGTGAGCCCGGATACCGGCTCGGTGACTTTCCGTCTACCCCTCGCTCCAGGGCGGCCGCCATGGGGTTGGTTTCTCCCACTAGGGCGATTCCCAGATGGTCCCTCTCACCGCAAGCTATTTTATATAACCGAGATCATACCCAATTGATGTTGCGCCAGAGGTTTGTTCTCGATACAACCGCCCTAACCGACGCCCAGGCCTGGGAGAGCGAGGGCTGCACCACCATATGCGAGGGAATGAATGCCATTCTCGAGCGCGTAGCCCAGGCCAGGCTCTACCTGGACATAAGCTGCTACGTGCCCTATCCATCAGTCTACAGCGAGATCAGGGATTTCGCCCGGAACAACAACTGCCCATCGACCGTCCTCAGCAAGGTCGACACGTGGCTCGTGAAGAAGACGCCGGATAGGTATAGGGTCAAGGTGCCCTCGAAGATATTCTACGAGTACGTGGACTATATGAGGGGCAGGATAAACAAGGGGATGACCGTCTCCGAAGAGGCAATCTGGGAGGCCGTATCGAGATGCATAGCGCTTTCCGCTGAAGGCCAAAGCCTTCCTGAGATGAAGGAGGAGATCGAGAGGGAGGTGATAGGGGGCATCATCAGGAAGTTCAGGGAGAAATATCGCTCTGCTCTGCGCTACGGCATCCTCGATAGCGGCCCTGATATCGATGTCCTCCTCCTCGCAAAGGACCTGGATGCGGCGGTGGTATCCCAGGACCTGGGCATTCAGAGATGGGCTGAGCAGCTCGGGTTGCGGTTTATGGAGTCTCGATCGTTTCCAGTGATGATACGCGATTATATGGGGCTCATCCCAGGACGCAAGTTGGACGAGGAGGTCGAGTACGAGGGTAGGATGATATGATCAGTGGGAAATGCCCCGATAAAAGGATGCATCTTCCCCTCGCTAGCCCATCAATCGATCCACAAGCCAGTTTGCGTCGAACTTGACCAGGTCCGGATAGTCTTGGCCAACGCCTAAGAAGAGCACCGGCTTGCCCGTAATATATGCGATGGATATGGCCGATCCGCCCTTGGCATCGGCGTCGGTCTTGGTCAGGATGGTGCCGTCTATCGGCACGGCCTCGTTGAAGAGCCTTGCTCGCTCCACGGCATCGTTGCCTGCTATCGCCTCGTCGACGAAGATGAGCATGTCCGGGTCGGTGACGCGGACTATCTTCCTCATCTGGTCCATGAGGTTGATGTTCGTGTGCAGCCGTCCAGCCGTATCGGCGAGCACCACGTCCTTGTTATGAGCCTTCGCGTACTCCACTGCATCGAAGATCACCGCTGCAGGGTCGCCGCCGGTTTTGTGCTTGATCAGCTTCAAGTCCAGCTTCTGGGCATGTATCTCGATCTGCTCTATGGCGCCTGCGCGAAACGTATCGCCTGCGGCAAGTACCACCGAGTATCCACGATCCTTCAGATATCTGGCGACCTTCGCGATCGAGGTCGTCTTCCCCGTGCCGTTCACGCCCACGAAAAGGATCTTAGTCGGCTTCTCCCTATCCCTGACGAACTCGTCGAAGTCGAAGCTGTTTTTGGAAAGGACCTTAAGCAAAGCGGATTTGAGGGCGCCCTCGGCGATATCGCCCGTATCGGCACCGATCTTCTTCTTGTGTCCAACGAGCTCCTCCTTGACCGCCTTTACAACCTCCTCGGCCACGGGAAGGGCAACGTCGCTCTCCAAGAGCGCCATCTCCAGCTCCCAGAGGGGGTTGGTCAGGTCCTTCTCGCTGAGGATCACCTCTTGCTCGAAGATGAGGGCCCTGGCTTTCTGGGCGAAGGATATCTTGGGCTCCGGCTTTGTACCCTCATTTGTCGGTTTTGCCGTCGGCTGGATAGCCTCCGGCTGAGAAGCTGCAGCCCCTTCCTTTGCTGGAGAGGCATTCACAGGCTTGACAGCGGTGGTCTTCTCGCGGATCTTTGTAGAGAGCGAGTCCTTGAACCCGGATAGCTTCTCCTTGAAGGACTTAAACAAAGCCCTCGCTCCTAGCAGCCTCGGCCTTCTGGAGAATTGACTCTATCTTTGCCATCTCTTGCTCGATCTTCCCCAGCAGATCGGCTATCTTCTTAGAGCCCGCGGCTACATCGGCCTTTCTGGCGGTGAGGGCCTCCTTGGCCTCAGCGGGTGGCTTCTCGATCGAGATTCCCGCGCCAACGTTTAGGACAACGGCAGTGGATGCCAACGTGGCGTGGAGGAAGGATCCAGATCCGATTGGAACCATTATCTCCTCTCCCGGCTCGGCCTTCTCCATGGCGTCGACTGTGCTCACTGCCCGGCTCAGCTCTTCCATCGTCATCTGGGACAGGCTCAGTTGCCTGGCTAGAGTCTCCGCCTCGGCCTGGAACTGTTGATAGGCCGAGACGAGCTGGCGAACCTGCTCCTCCGGTGTCCCTTCACTCAACTTTCTTCACCTCATCGATCCTGATAAGGCTGCGCTTAATTCCATGCTCGCTTCCCATCAGCGAGTAGGCCTTCTCCACGGCGTTCTTCTCGTTCTGGCTCTCCAGCGCCTTGGTGAAGGACCGCCAGACGTTACCGATGATATCTGCTCTAAACCTGCCACGGATCTCAAATAAACTCATAAAATCACCCCAAATAGCCAAGCGTATCCTCGACGCGGCCCAGCTCCGGACCGCTCGTCTCCCACCCTGCGGCGTAGCCTCTGCTGTTCGCAAGGAGGCCCGATCCCACCAGGGGCGATCCCATATTGACCGTTCCCACATCGACGGGAAGCTGGAATAGATCCTCGAGAACGGCAAGCTCCTCGGGCGATAATCTGGGATGGGCCAATATGCCCTTGTTGGTTGCAACCGACGACATACCGACTGTCTTCAGTCCGCCGATCGTCCCCTTCTGCACGGGCACTCCCAGCGTGGATGAGATCACCTCGCAGGCCTTGGAGGATAGGGTCGGATGGACGAGAGCTGCGCTGTCATTTGCGAGGACTATGTTCCCTGCAGCGCACATCTTCCCTGGGAGCTGGGCCACACGGCCATGCTCGGAGAGCCGGGCCAGATCGGCCTTGCTTGCATGAGTGGTCACGACGAACCCATGGGAGTTACCGGCCACCAGCGACCCTATCACCATGCTTCCCCCAATCGTCAGAGGAATCGCACTTACCTGGAGGAGCCTCTCAAGGGACTCGATCACCTTGCCCCTCGCCTCCAGGGGAGCCAAGAGCACCTCTTCCGTACACCTGGCAAAGACCCCTAAGAGGGAGCTGCCGGCGATCTTAACCCGTTTATCTCTCACCTGCGAACTCCGCCTCTACGCCGCCGTCATCGAATTTGACCGCTCGCACCCTGACTCGGGATGGGGGCTTCTCATTGCCGCGGGACCACAGGATCTCGTTGAGGTTGGATGCAAGCTTTATGTTCTCGGGGGCGGCCTTCATATGCCGGGCGAGATACGTCCTGACCTCAGAGACCGCCCGCTTAGTCCTCCTCCACCGAGGGACCCTCTTTACACAACGGAGGGGAATCGTATAGATCTGCTCCTTATCCATCCTTTTCACCTACTCGAGCGAGCTTCGGCGCCAGTGTCGCCTCTTTGGGTGAGAGACCACTGCTCTCATAGTCTTCATGATAACCCATGTAGGCACTCGACGATTCTGGTTGAATGCCTTGGCAAGCCTGATCTTCTTGCCCTTCATCTTCTTACTCAACGCGCTTCCTCCGAACTACTCTGGAATGTGTATGTTTGGACGGGAAGATCCGATCAACTTCCGACTCGCCATATTGGTTGGCCAGGGCATATCTGAGCCCCACCTCGAAATCCGCTGCGGGATACTTGTCGCTTGGGCAGACCTCGAACTCCATATGGCGGGAGGCCATCTCGTTGATGGTCTTCCAGCCCCATCCGGCCAGGGGACGGATGTAATTCATGTGGTACCTATCCTCAAGGCTGCGCACTGCGCCCGGGCTCATGATCGGGGCTCGATCGTCCCTTCTCGTCCCGTCCACAACGTAATCGCTCTCCTTGGCCAGGCTCTCTACTGCGAATGAATGAACGTAATTGAGGGCATCGTTGGGATATCCATGGGAGTGGAGCATCTCCAGCCCCGTCTCCAGCACTTCCCTCGGAAAGCGTATGGCGCGGTGGGGATGGCCCAGTGCCTCAGCCGCCCTCTCGGCCACCTTCCAGGCGTCATCAACGCCAAATGTGAATGTGACCATCTCCATCTCAGGAAAGAATGGCTCCATTATTATGGTCGACAAGCCGCTATCCTTTCCACCGCTGAAGAGCACGCTTACCTTCATCGCATCTATATCCTCTTGATGTTGATTTCCCTCTTTTTGGGCTGAGCCTGCTTCAATATGGCCTTCAACTGCTCGTCGGTGATCGCGCTCCTGAGTCGGCCGCTCTGGGCGAGCATGATCAGCTGGCCCTCGATCTGGTCGACGAACTCGGGGCGGGTCATGCGGATGGTGTTAAGTCGCTCCCTGGCCTCGGTCGTCAATATGGTCCTAAGGACCGACTGCTTCCGGGCTTCCATCTCCTGCTGGGCCTGCTCCTGTTGGGCGGCATACATATTGGAATCCATCTGCTGCCGCTGTATCTGCTCCAGCTTCCTCTTCCTCAGCTCGGCAAGCTCATCCTCCATCTCCTAATACCTCGCAAGCTCCGGAATGGACTCCTGGAGAACCATCTTGGTCTTATGTGCCATGTTGTCCAGGAAGGACTGCCCCGCTGGGGTGATCTGCCTTCCGCTTTTCATCTTCTTCACATAACCGGCTTTCTCCAGCTGATACAGGATCTCTCGCACGATGGAACCAGATCCCTTGGCGAAGTTCCCCGTTGCCACGGTACGAGCACTCTTGCCCCCGTAATGGGACCTGAGCCTTGATACGCCAACCGGCCCGTCGATGTAAATCCTTCGGAGCACTGACGCGCTCCTCACGAACCACCAGTTAGGGTCGGCCGGGGGCATCTCCTTGTGCACACCTGTCTTCACATATGCGGACCACTGGGGAGGGACGACCACCTCGTTGGCCTTCATCTCCTCAGCGACCGCGTTTATGAGATCATAGGGAGGCACGTCATAAACAGTCGTCAAATCCTTCAATCCTCCAAGACGATAACGATCAAACCAGGAACCCTACGCAGAAACAAGTATAAATGCTTTTTCCGCAATCCCGGGCAGCAGCTACAGGAGATCCCTCTCACCGTCGGCGATCCCGAGGACGTTGAGCAACCCGATGAGGTTCTCCCGGGATATAGATCCATCGGAGACCTTCTTGAGGATCTCTTTAGCGTTGAAGGCGACTCCGAGTCCGGCGTTCTGGATCATCAGGCAGTCGTTTGCCCCGTCGCCAACGGCGACGATGTTATCGGGGCTTATCTTCTCCATTTCAGCGAGCATATTGACTATGCGGCCCTTGGCAGTGCCGTCGATGATCTCCCCGGTGATCTCCCCGGTGAGGATTCCGTCCTCTATCTCCAGCTCGTTTGCGAACGTGTAGTCGAAGCCAAGCCTCTCTTTTAGGACGTCGGTGAAGTAAGTGAAGCCCCCGCTTATTAGGGCGATCTTGTACCCCATCTGCTTGAGGTGGTGTATCAGCTCCTCAGAGCCCGGGGTGAGCGAAAGGCCCTTTGCGATCTCCTCGAGCGTCTCGACCGGGGTTCCCTTCAGGAGGCGCACCCTCTGGCGCAGCGACTCCTCGAAGTCCATCTCGCCGTTCATAGCCCTCTCGGTGATGGTTGTGACCTCCCTGTCCACTCCAGCGAAGCTGGCCAGGCGGTTGATCACCTCGAAGTCGACGATGGTCATATCCATATCGAATACGATGAGGCGCTTCTCCTTCCTCGACCTCCCGAGCTCCTGGATGACTACGTCGAGCCCCTGCATCTCGCATTCGTGGCGCATCTCCTCTTTGCAGGAGGCGATTGGACAATCGGCGAAGTCCATTACGAACTCGATCGATATTAGGTCCCCTCGAGCAGTCAGGCTCGTCTTCTCGATATTGATCTGCCTCTCGGCGGCGAGCCTTGCCACATCGCGGATGATCCCCACTCGGTCCCGGGCGAGGATCGTCACCACGAAAAGGCTCTTCCTTGACCTTCTTCGTCCCCGGTACAGCTCCAAGGGTAGGAAACTCGTCTCAACGCCAAGCTCCGCAGATATTTCCTTGTAACGCCTCTCCATCTGGGCGGGTTCCACTTCACCTCTGGAGAAATCGGCCACAAGGGACATCACAAACAGCCCCTGAAGCACCCTTTGATCCAGGTCGACTATGTTCACCCCACCTGCCGCGAGCTCCGCGGTGATATCACGGATCAGGCCGGGGCGGTCCCGGCCTTGAAAAGAGATAACCCACAACTCGCAACCTGGCTTCCACTCCATCTCTTGGCCCGCCGTCTCTCTCACCGCCACCTCGTGGGCATTCCAGCCTAAATACTTTTTCCGCCTCATCTACAGAGTTCTCGATTCGATGATGGTCCCCTATAAGCCTTTTATATAGTAAGAGATATGAGCAAATGGATTTGATATGGACCGGCAAGAGCGCAATCATTATGCCGTTATGGCTGCAATCTTCATCCTGGCTTTGATCCTCAGGATTCTGGCACGAAAGGAGGTTCTCACCGCAGGCGGCCTCCTATTCGAAGGCTTCGACTCCTATTACCACATCAGAAGGACGATCTATACCTTTCAGAACTTCCCGCATACCCTTTGGTTCGACTCATATCTTGACTACCCACATGGGATGGAGATCACCTGGCCTCCCCTATTCGACCTCATGGGATCGGCGGTCTCCCTAGCCCTTGGGGCGGATGGGCCCTTTGGCGTGGAGAAGGCATGCGCATTCTTGCCCCCTCTGATCGGATCCCTCACGGTCGTTCTGGTCTATCTGCTCATGCTCCAGCTATTCGATTCAAGGACTGCAATTCTTGCAGCATTCCTCTCCGCCCTTGCTCCCTACAGCCTCCAGAGCAGCATGCTCGGCGCCTACGATCATCATTGTCTCGAGGTATTGCTCTTCGTGGCCGCCATCCTATTCCTATCCCGCTCTTTACGGGAGCCCTCCATCGGCCGGCGGGATCTATTGTGGGCAGGAGCTTCTGGCCTTGCGCTCGCGCTGCTGGCCTATACATGGATGGGGGCTGCGGTCTATTTGGGATCCATACTCGCCTTTGGAGTAGCTCAGATGACGATCGACCTGTCAAGGGGCAGGCCCTCGTCCGACCTCGCTCTCCTGCTGCTTGTGTCATTCGCCCTCGCCCTGATCGCGATCCTTCCCTTCAAGAATGCCCCTTGGATGTATCCATCGTTCCTAGCGCTCGTTCTGATGGTCGCCGCACTCCTCTCCCTGTACATATTGGCCTATGCAATGCTGAGAAGGCGCATCCCATGGCCGGCCTTCCCAGTGGCTATCTTGCTCATGGGCTATGTTCTGCTCATCGCCTCACCTCTCATGGAGGGGCACATCCCAGCGCTCGGCCAGGTGGACAATATCCTCTGGTGGGGCCTAGACTATCTCTTCGGCGGAGGGCTGAGCGACAAGATCTCTGAAGCCGGGCCCATCTTCCAGGACATAAGCGTCTTCTCATTCTTCGGAATAAACATGGTCCTCTCCCTTGCAGGCTTCGTGGTTTTATTGCGGAAGAGGGACTTTTCAAGGGCCCATACTCTCTTCCTTGTGTGGATCGTCCTGGCCTTGATCTTGACCGTGGGTCAGAAGCGCTTTCTCTACCTCTCATCCATAAGCATGGCACTCTTGATAAGCCTCCTATACTTCCATGTCGAGGGCCTGGTAAGGGGAAGGCTGAAGGAGGCCTGGCAGAGGCCGGCTGCTATCATATTGCTTGTGGCAATCGTCATCCCTTCTGCTGCCGAGGTGGCATCGATCGCCCATGAGAGGCCACAGATCGCCGGAGACTGGCAGGAGTCGCTCGACTGGCTGGAGATGAACACCCCCGCTACGGAGTTCTACGATCATCCCGATCGGCAAGCGGAGTATAGCGTGATGAGCTGGTGGGATTATGGCAACTGGATCCTATATCGGGGGAAGCGTCCGGTCGTTGCCAATAACTTCCAGACTGGCGTGCTCGATTCGGCAAATTTCTATCTCTCCGAAGACGAGGAGGGTGCCGCAGAGATCATGGACCGTCGCAGGGGACGCTATGTAATCACCGATATGGAGATGATATATGGAAAGCTCCCGGCAATCACCGCATGGCTTGGAGAGGACGCTTCCAGCTATCTCTCGATGGAAGACTGGGGCTGGTATGTGAACGTCCGGCCGCTAAAGAGGCTCTACTCCACGACCCTTGCCGGCCTCCAGCTTCTCGACTGCAGCGGGATGGGGCACTTTCGGCTGCTATACGAGTCGAGGACGACCGTTGGCTCCAACCCTCCAACTGCAAGGGTGAAGATCTTCGAGTACGTCCCCGGAGCGGAGATCATGGGCACGACCAGGCCCGACCAGCCCGTGGGCGTCCTTCTCAACCTCTCCTCCAACCAGGGACGCAAATTCCAGTACTTTCACATGGGGGTGCCGGAGGACGGGCGCTATTGCATCCGTGTTCCCTACTCGACCGAGCCCGCTCATGGAACTTTCGCGATTGGAAGATACCTAGTCTTCTCCGGGGGGGTAAGCAAGGATGTGGATGTGACGGAGGAGGACGTCCTGATGGGCAGGCCGGTCGAGGTCGACTTCTGATCTCAAAAAGGGCGATCTCCTTGCGATATGTTCCTCAGCCTCTCGACCCCCCCCACCTCCTCGATCACAGAGACGACCCCCGGAGGAACGAGCGCCCTCCAGTCGTCGCCTGCCATCATCATCTCGCGTATCGCCGTTCCCGAGTAGACCTCTCGGCGAAAGAGCGGAGGCTTTCTCACCTCTATTCCCGCCTCGGAGAAGAGCTGGATCACGAGGGGATTGCTGGAGTAGACAAGGTCGAATGGGGGGAGCATCGAGCGGACGTGTGCCACCCAGACGGCATTTCGCTCCAGGTCTGGCAGTGGTATGATGTAGAACCACTTGCCCAGCTTCCTCAGAGCGCCGGAGATCATAGCGAGCCTCTCGCCGGCTGTGAAGGGGTTGGAGGTCGTATGGCTCGCCTGAGCGCTGCCTATTCCAACGATTATCTCATCCGCCTCAAGCGCGATCCTCTCCAAGACGGCCTGATGGCCGAGGTGGAAGGGCTGGAACCGCCCGATATATAGGCCCCTCATCGATACCTGGAAACTATCTCTCTTCCAATCAACTTGATGGAGCGATCCTTATTCGGCCCCACTGGAGAGCCTGCGACGACCTGGGTGACGCCGGTCTGGAGTAGCTCGTCCACTCGTGCCCTGCAGTCCTGGGGGGTGCCGCAGATCGAGAAAGCCTCTATCATGCGCTCGGTGACGCCGGCCATGACCGCGCCGAAGTCCCCCTTGGAGATGGATGCGGATATCGCAAACGCCTCGTCTTGGCCTATCCCGTGTCGTTCAAGGACGTTTTCCGGGGATCCTGCCACGATGAAGGCCACAACCACCCTGGCCGCATCCACCGCTTTTGCCCGGTCCTTGTCCGCGCTGAAGCTCGCATAAGCGGAGATTTCAACATCTTGCGGATCTCGGCCGGCCTTCTCCGCGCCTACCCTCACAAGCGGAACGGCGAACTTGAAGTCCTCCGGATGGGAGGCGTTGATTAGGACGCCGTCGCCGATCTGCCCTGCAAGCTCGAGCATCTTCGGGCCTTGGGCTCCGATGAATATGGGAATATCCCTTGCCTTGAAGGCCATCTGAGCGCCATTGAAGCCGCCCTCGCTCAGGCGTTCTCGCTTCAGCAGGGATCGAATGGCGGAGGCGGAGTTCTTCACCTGCGAGAGGGGCCGCTCCCACGCTATGCCCATCGCATCGAATGTGGCCTTGTCACCGGGCCCTATCCCGAGCACCGCCCTGCCTCCGGAGATCTCGTCGATCGATGCGATGCTAGATGCAGTGATGGCCGGGCTCCTGGTGTATGGATTTGTCACGCCGGTTCCTAGGCGGACCTTATTCGTGAGCAGAGACAACAAGGTAAGCGTGCTGTAAACGTCTCTGTTGTTGTAATGATCTGTGATCCATACGGTATCAAAGCCGGAGTCCTCGGCAAGCTTTGCCATATAGCCGATCTTCGATGCTGGTTCGTTGGGCACGAACTCTATTCCGAACGATAGCTCTCTTTCGAACAAGGTCCTTCCTCCAGTACGATCTCGTCGCCGGGGGCTAGATGGAACATCTCCGCTGCTGACCCCTGATTGACGGCGATCTCCTCGTGCCCATGGCTGCCCAGGATTATAAGGGGTTCGACGGCCCGCGCCTGTGCATAGGTACTCCTTCGCCGGAGGAGATGGCCTTTGAGGCATGCGCAATCCCAGGGTATCTGCTTGCAATTGAGGACGGCGTTTCCGAATCGATCGACGTAGATCACCCTCGCCCGCAGGCGTCTCCCCTCCTCGATTGGAACTCCATAGTCCAGGTCGACAGGCAAAATTGTCTCCCCCAGGGTCTCGGGCCTGCGGCCGGATGCGAGGATTGCTGCGATGGGTGCGAATATGTCGCGGCCGTGGAAGGTCGGGCTCGCCCGAGGGCTGCCGCCGATCCTCCATGCCCTGGGCTTGCCAAGCGCCCTTGCCGCTGGTAGAAGAAGGCCGTTGTCCGGCCCTACGAGGAGATGGCCACCGCTCTCGACAATGACCCCCGCCCGATCGGTGCCGACCCCTGGATCGACGACCGCCACGTGGATCGTTCCGAGCGGGAAGTGGACTGCAGTTGCCATCAAGGCAAAGGCCCCTGCTTCGATATTCTGAGGGGGAATATCGTGGGCGATGTCCACGATCGTTGCCTCCGGGATGCGGGAGAGGATTCTTCCCTTCATCTGAGCGGGGTAGAGGGACCCGAAGTCGGTTAAAAGGGTGATGATGGGCATGGAAGGCTTGACGTCTCTGGTTGAGGTGACGGTTGAGGGGATGTTCAGGTGAACATCCTCTCGTCGCCCTTCAGCTCCTCCTCTCCGAGAACTTTTTTGATGGCCTCCATGAAGTAGCTCCTCGCAACTGAGGATCTACCGTTTCGAATGGCGATCATGCCCGCCTCCACAGCGATCGCCTTCAGGTCTGCGCCGCTTGCCCCATCGGTCTCCCGTGCCATCTCCCATAGGTCCACGTCCTCGGCTATCTTCATCTGACCGGTGTGGATCTGCAGTATCTTGAGGCGACCCTCGGCGTTGGGCATTGGGATCTCTATGATCCGATCGAACCTGCCAGGCCGGAGAAGCGCAGGGTCCAGTATATCTATCCGGTTAGTGGCAGCGATTATCTTGATATCTCCGCGCTCCCTGAACCCATCCATCTCTGCTAGGAGCTGCATCATGGTCCTGTTGACCTCAGCGCTCCCCGTCGTGCCGTCGTGTGTTCTTATGCTGCCCACAGCATCGATCTCGTCGATGAATATGATTGTAGGAGCCTTCTCCCTTGCCATCTGGAAGATATCGCGCACGAGCTGGGCGCCCTCGCCGATGAACTTGTGGACGAGCTCGCTTCCGGACATATGGACGAAAGTGGCCTCCGATTGGTGGGCAACGGCCTTCGCAAGGAGGGTCTTTCCAGTTCCGGGAAGGCCGAAGAGCAAAATTCCCCTCGGCGGCTCGATCCCGATCTCGGCGAAGAGTTCGGGCCTTGTGAGGGGTAGCTCGACCGTCTCTCGCACCTCCTGTACCTGCGCTTCGAGGCCGCCGATATCGTCATAGCTGATCGTCGGAGCCTCGATCAGCTCCATGGTCTTCGCTCTCACGTCCACTGATCGGTCAAGTATCCGCACGATGGTCAGCGAGTTGTTGATGGCAACCCTCGTGTTGGGCTCGAGCTTGTGCATTATATCCGGGGGTGCCGAGGTGATGAACTCTTGATTGTTGCCATGCTGGCGCAGGAGGACGTAATCCTCCCCGATCTCCATGACTGTTGCAAGGAATAGGGGCATCCGGCGGAGAACCGCGTTCTCCTTCTTCAAACGCTCCACTTCCCGCACGTACTTCTTATTAGTGATCAAGGATTCGAACAGCTTGGCCCTGGCCTCCTCCCTCTCCACCTTGACGGTCTCGAGCTCCTCTTCGAGTGACTTCGTCTCCATCTCCAAGGCCGCTATCCTCTTGGCGAACGACTCCTGAATTGTGTCGATGTCTGACACGGTCGTTGATTCACTCATATAAATAGGCCAGGGTTTTCACAAATATAAAGCCATTCCCTCCGTCCTCCGCCAATCTCGATCGACAACTCGCGATGGTCCATGGCCTCCGCGTTCCAGGGCATGCTACAACCCTCGAAAAGGCGCGGCTGAATAGCCCACCAGTCCTAGCCGCCTTGCGTTCTGCCGCCGAGCTTCTTTGCCCTCTTCAGCAACCGTCGGCACTCTCGAATAGCCCTTTGGCACCCCTCCGCCTCCTCTCGATCATTGCCTGAGTAGAACCGAAGCGCTTTCTTGTAGGCCTTCGTTGCCATACGCGAGTTCTCCTCGCCATCCTCCAGTTGGGCAAGGCAAGCGAGGGCAAACCCCAGATCCTTCTGCAGTTCGGCATATGGGGCCGTGTTCGGCTCGAAGAATGGAGCTGCCGACCTGAGAAGCATTGCTCCCCGACGAAGGTGAGCCGGATCGTCCGCCTCCCGGCAGCGGATGTGGCTATGGGCAAGGTTCCTTGCCATCATGGCCCATTCCTCGGAGCCGGGCTCGTAGATGAGAATGGCCTCCTCCCCGGCGGAGATAGCGAGGTGATGTTGCTCGATTTCCTCCTCGGGGTTTGCGTCGGCACTGTCCGCGCAACCGGCCCAGAGGAGCGATTGCATATCCGCGTACTCTCGCGGGAACCTCTCCTTGACATAGAATCTCAGGGCCTCTCTGGCTGAGGCTTGCGCCCGGCTGCTCCATTTGGGCTCGCCCTCCTCCTGGGCCAAGAGCGAGCAGGCGAGGGCGAGGCATCCGCTGGCTCTCGCGCGCTCCGGCGTATCGGGGGGTATCCTCTCCAAAGCGGACTCCAGGCACTCGACTGCAAGCATCAGATGCTCGCGGCTTGCCCCCTCCTTGTTCGCGATTGCAAGGTGCGCCTCTCCCAGGTTGGCCTGTGCCGAGGCCATCTGCTTTGGCATTCCCGCAACCGATGCCTTGAAGGCCTCGACAGCCCTCGATAAGAGCTCTTCGCCCCCCTCATCGATCAGCCCGCCGAGGACGTAGTACGCATTTCCGAGGTTGTTCTGGACGGCAGCCCACCCGGCAGAGCCCTCTATTCGCAGGTCGAGGGCCTCCTCGAAGGCTTCTATCGCCAGGCGGCAGCTCCCTTCCCCCTCCTCGGGGGGGAGACGTTCCGCCAAGGCCGTCAGCGCGATTCCGAGGTTGTTCTGGAGGGATGAGTTGAGCTCGGGCTCTTCCTCCGGGGATATCCCGGAAAGCGCCTCGCGATATTCGAGAATGGCGGCGTCGAGGCTGTAGGTCTCCCCCTGGCACTCCGAGAGGGTGAAGTAGGCGTTGGCAAGCCTCATCCGGGAGTAGGCCTGCTCTGCCGGCCCTCCGGCCTCCCTATAGTAGGACCAGGCCTCTTGAGAGGCCGCGATCGCGGAGAGGCAGTGGTCCTCGCTTCCTTCGACCTCTGCAAGCCTTCGGTAGGCCATGGAGAGAGATGACTGGATCTCTGCCCTCCTTCCATCCTCTGGGACGTGCAACGAAAGCGCCTCCTCGAAGGCCTCGATCGCCTTTCGGCACCCATTTGCCCCCGGCTCGAGCTCGTCGAATGCAAGATGGAGGCGTCCGAGCTCCATCATCGCAACAGCTCTCTCTTCTCCCAACAAGCCGTCCAGGGCTTCTTGGAGGGTGGACCGTGCGAGCTCGAGGTTCTCCGAGGCGTCCTGGAATTGGGACAGGGCTTGATGTGCTCGGGAAAGCCCGCGAAAGATATTCCGGCGAGCGTCGGGGGTCGCAGCCTGCAAGGCCTCGCTATACGCCCCGATCGCCTCCTTTAGATCCTCGGGTGCATTCGACATTCGAAATCTATTGAGATGGGCATCGCCTAGCTTGTGCAAGACCTTGGACCTCTGATGAGGTCCGACGTCAAGCCGGAGCATCCGGCGATAGAGGTCAACCGTTATCATCCCTTCACGTCCATCATCCAAAGCTCATCCTTCTCGCTCAAAGTGCGTACGATCCCAGATCTGCCAGCGTCAACAGGATCAATGAGACAATCCAATAGGCCGGCCTATCGTAGCTGGAGGAGATCTTGCCCCTGCTCACCAGATAGGCGACGTATAGGAGGAGGGGAGCTAGTGAGACGAGGACGGCTGGCTCAACTAACAGGACGTACTCGAAGAGATAGCCCTGGGCAACCAAGCAGGTGGCAGCAATCAGGGCCACCTTGGTGCGGTCGTTCAGCCTCATGATGTGGTCATCTCCACCCTTGATTCATAAACCTTCCACAGGTGGGCATCATGAACTGGTCCTGACCGACCCTCCGAGGTCCAGGAAGGGCATCGCACCTCCCGTAACCTGGGGCAGGTGGCCGTCCCACCGATCTATGGCCTTGGCTTGCATCTCGATCTTCCTTAGCTCCACGAGTTCTGGCGTTACAACCATCTTCTGGAGCTGCAGGGCCTCTGCCTCGGCCTTGGCCTGCTCCACCTTCATCCTGGCCTCGACCTCCACCCTTTGCAGGTCCAGATCTGCCTTCTGTTTCTGCTGGGTGGCCGTGACCTTGGCCTCGATTGCCTCGTTGAAGGACTGGGAGAACTCGAAGTCGGTTATGGCTATCGACTCCACCATGATATTGTACGGGGATAATCGATCGACGAGGGCCTGCTGGATGATGTCCTTCACCTGAGTCCTGTTCGTGACCAGCTGCTCTGCGCTGAACTTGGCGGTGCTCGCCTTGATCACCTCTTGTACCGTGGGCTGGATCACCCTCTCCGCATAGGCCGGCCCGAGCTCCACGTATATCTGCGGCACGGCCTGCGGGTTGAGATGGTAGTTCACGGCGATCTTTGCGCGGACCGTCTGCAGATCTCTCGAGGCAGCGCTCGCATCTGCCTCGTACTTCATCGTGCGGACATCGAATATCTGGACGGTCTGGACGCCTGGGACCTTGATGTGCAGTCCAGGCAAGACGGGATCCATGGAGGCCTTCCCCCAGGTCAGAAGAACTCCCCTCTCCCCGGCATCCACCGTGAACCACGAGACCGACAACATGACGAGGGCGATCGCAATTACGCCCAGATAGGCTATCCAGATCAGCCTGCCTCCACCTTCCCTTTTCCAGAAGAACAACTTGGGACCTCCCAATCAACCCTTCACGCCCCACGGGTATATGTCCCTAACCCGTATGCTGTGGGTTGCCGCATGCAGTGGGTCGGCATGAGTCGCCAAACTAAATATTTATATATTTGAGAACGGGCCTGGGTGGGGTCACCGACAGTTATAAATAGTTACGGATGCTTTAGTAGTGTGGAGGCTCGGAGGATCGCCAGGCCCCTCATCAATCACGGTGATGGGTCCCTGTGATAGGGGCGCTGTGGTAAAATTCCAGCTCTGGTCCCTCCAGACCTCGCCCAAGGGTGGGATGAGCCGGCTTTGAAAGTCGGTCCCGATCTGCCGGACGCTGTGGTATGTCATGTTCCAGCGTTCGTCCCCCCATTACCCTTACTTGTTTCTTTTCTTAATTGCCTCAAGCTAGATGTCGAGCATCCTCTGGATTGCGACCCTTGCCTTGCTGGCTACCGGCTCGGGCACGACCACCCTCGGCTCCAAGGTCTCCAGAGCTTGCCTGACCTTGGAGAGATCCGTCTTCTTCATATCATGGCAGATTGCATTCGTGGAGAGGGGATGGAACTCCTTTCCGGGCATCTTCGCCCTCAGGGGGTGGAGCATCCCAACCTCCGTCCCTATGATGAACTCCTGGGCATCGCTTTCCCGTGCCTCTCGGATCATGCCCGACGTGCTGCAGACTGCGTCAGCTAGATCGATGACCTCTGCGCGGCATTCAGGATGAACCAGCACCACGGCGTTTGGATGCTTGGCCTTGGCCTCGCGGACCATATCCACGGTGAATTGGTCGTGAGCATAGCAAAAGCCGTTTCCGGGGATGATCTCCTTCGATGTATGCCTGGCGACGAAGGCCGCTAGGTTGCGGTCCGGGACGAAGATGATCTGATCCTGCTCCATGGAGTTTACGACCTCCACGCCGTTTGCCGAGGTACAGCAGATATCGCTCTCTGCCTTGACATCGGCGGTGGAGTTGACGTAACATACCACTCCCGCTCTTGGGTAGAGGAGCTTTGTCGCCCTCAGATCCTTTGCCTTTATCATGTGGGCCATGGGACAGGTCGCGTTCGCAACGGTTAAGACAACCCTCTTCTCCGGGGATAGGATGGCAGCCGTCTGGGCCATGAAGTCGACGCCGGCGAAGACTATCGCTTTGCAGTCCAGCTCCGCCGCTGCCCGGCTCAGCTCCAGGGAGTCCCCCACGAGGTCGGCCACCTCCTGGACCGAGGCGTCCTGATAGTTATGGGCAAGCACAACCGCTTCTTGCCTCTCCTTCAGCCTGGAGATCGCATCCATATTCATGCCGCATGGCTAGCGGTGGAGATACTTTAAAATCCTATCTGAAGGCATAATATATATTAACTGGACTATCTCATATCCTCGCGCCGCAGATCTGCCTGATATGTAAGAGCGCCTGCAAGGCGTCCTCCTTCTTCAGATCGGGCAGGTCTCCTTCGAGGAATATGCGCAAGCTCTCGAGCCTATCTTCCGGGATCTCTCCTTTCGCCCCCTCCAGCATGCGCTGATAGGTCCTCTTGGGAAAGTAGAGCGATCTCGCAATTCCCAGGAGGGCTTCCTCCATCGCGGAGTCGATCATACGCTCCCGGCGGGCGAGGCCCAGCTTGTGCCTGATGTTGACGAGGGGCTCGGATAGGGGCTGGAGCGAGAGGGGATCGAAGATCAAGGCTACCTCGTCGTCCGATTCGAGGGCCCCTCGATGGTAGAGCTTGTAGATCTCTCCAATCCCTTCCATGCCGAAGACGTCCATCTCCGCGGCCCGAAGCGCACCCATGCTCGAAGCCCCGACTACGCGGACCCCTTTCTCCAATGCATGGAGGATCTCCTTATGGGCAACCGAGCAGCTCTGGAAGAAGACGCCGTCGATGAGCCCGATCACATCCGCGCCCTCATCCGCTGCCCTATATATGTCTCCTCGCCTGGCCGGTGGTCGATAATCGGCATCCAGGACAGCCCGGGCTTCCTCAACGGCGAGGCTTGGACCTAGAAAGACCACGGCTCTTGGCCGCATCCCTGCACCGCCTGCCAACGCGATCCGAGTCCACTGCCGATATCTCCATCCCCGGGACTATCACCCTGACAACTGGAACGCCGATCTCCTCCCTGGTCAGGTCCACAACTATCGCCCTCTCCAGTCCGGAGGCCAAAAGCCTCTGGAGCATGTGATTGATATCGTCGAGGAAGTCCTCGCTCTCCATGCTCGATACGCGATCGAACTCTTCTTCCCTTGATAGGTCGAACCAGTGCTTGTTCAGCCTCTTGGTCCTCTCGTAGCCCACCCTCCTCTTAAAATCGGCTGAGGTGGTGTCTTCTCTTGCCCCATGGATCTGGGTGAGCCTGGACTGGGCAACCTCGGTGAGCGCCCGCAGCAGGGCGACGCTGGAGCTAGTGTGGGTCCCCATGCCTGTCGTCAGGAGGATCGGGTCCTTCAGCTGTACGTCGTCTGATACTGCGGCGAACGTCGGAATCCCGATATCGCTCGTGATATCCTTCACATGAACTTGGACGTTGGCCTTCGAGAACTTCAAAAGCAGATCTCCGGCAAGGCCGCGGCCCATATTCACCAAATTGGGGCCGGTATTCCGGGACGCTTCTACAAGGGACCAGGCATCCCTCTCGATAACCTCCGAAAGGCCATGAAAGATCGCCTCCTCCATCTCGTTTCCCGAGGCAAGGCCGGTTGTGTTGGTTCGAAATATTGGCAGATGCTCGGCCGAGAGGGGATGATAGACCGCATTTGCCGGGACGAGAAGCTCCTCATCATGGATGATGTCGTAGCCCTTCACCCAGGTGATTGATGCATTGGGATCGGATGTTGGTGGAAGCACGAGCTCGGCTGGATCGAGGGCTGGCTCGGAAAGCTCTGTGTATCGGGAGGTTATGAGCTCTTCATCTCCCACCTCGGCGCAGTAGCGCTCGATTCCCTCCATCATGGCAGAGACCTTGGCTTCCTCCGGGGTGGCCCCTTTGCCGTTATAGACCGAGATCGCTCCCTTTTGTGCCATGGGCCTGATGCTAGAAAAGACCGGTATGCCTATGCGGTCCAGGTTGGTGATATCGGCCACCCGTGTAATGCCTGCGGCCGGCATCAATGCTCCCACCCTTGCGAGCGTTTCTTCAGGCGAGACGGCTCTATGCGTATCCTGTCTGTATCTCTTGATGCAAGATCTCAATCTCATGGATCACCATCACCTATGGTCTCGTCCCCTCCCCTATTAGAATGATGCCATCTCGAAGAGATAAGCCGCTTGGTCCCTCATTCTCCGGAGGGAGAAGGGAGTGGCTCCCCTTTGATGAAGGCCATCGCGTGACAGTTTGCGATCAACTTCCCCAACTCATCCTTTACCTGTATATGGTATGTGGAGATCCGACGCGACCGGCTCACTTCGCTCGCTTCTGCGTAGAGCCGATCGCGTGTGTTGGCTGGCCTTAGATAGCTGACATTGACGCTCAGGGCGACGGAGACCATGCCGCAGGAGTTGGCAGCCGCTCCGAAGGCCTCGTCGATGAGCGAGAAGATGGCCCCCCCATGCACCGTCCCGAAGAAGTTGGCGAACTCAGGCGTGCAGTCCATTTCCACCCTGGCGTATCCCTCCTTGAGCGCTGTCAATTGCATGCCCATCTTGAGGGCGAAGGGCTCGCGATCGGATAGTACCCTGAGCCTATCGAGCCCCTCCATCACCATCCCACCCTGATGTTCGGTGCATGGAAATCATTATCTATTGGGTGGATTGGACATGTGATAGAGTCATTGTCCCTCCCCCCGACCATGGCTCGATTGCCCTTGATCGAGGACGTTGAATACGCTCCCAGCGTTGCCATCATGATCGAAGGGGATAATCCGCATCCATATGTAATTTTTCCCCGGAGGGCGATCCTGGGCAATCGATGCGTCCCCTTCGCGAAATAGTTAAATCGGGTACATTGAGATATGTTATCAATGTCCCAGTTCACCACAAAGGCGCGTTCGGATCTTGTATCAGTCGAGGTGACCGGGGAGAGTGCGTACGTGGTCCTTACCCACGGCACGATAAGCATATGGTTCGGCAGGAACGCAGCCGAGAACTTGGTCTCCCGCATACTTATGACCATCTCCAAGGTGGATTACGCCACAGAGCACGAGAAAGAGGTCCTCTGCGATTTCGAGGAGATCAACGAGTTCGAGAACAACGGCTACATACTCAGTTCCTACGCAAGGAAGGACACCCGATATCGGGCCATATTCGTGGTGCCATTCTCCAATCGGCGGGCCCTGGACAGCTTCGTGGCGTCGGTGCAGAGGGACCTTGAGCATAACGAGGTGCGCATGACATTGAGGTGGAGGGGGGGGCTTGCCAGGATGAGGATCCTCTGCCAAGAGCTAAGAAGGCTCGATTGCTTTGCCCTGGTCACGCCCGCCTTCAGGGATAATCTTTGAGGAGTGATGATCATTTGAGGTATTCAAGCCAAGCGGAGATAATGGAGGTCTCCGGTATCAGGAAGTGCTTTGGCACGATGGGCAAAGACTCGGTCAACCTAGGGATTGGTCAGCCCGACTTCGAGACGCCTGAGCATATCAAGGAGGCAGCGGTGGCTGCAGTCCGGAGTGGGTTCACCGGATATACCGAGAACATGGGCATGCCCGATCTCTGCTCCGCCATCTCGGAGAAGCTCCGCCGGGAGAACCGGCTGGATATAGCGCCGGAGAACGTCATGGTGACGAGCGGGGCAAGCGAGGCCCTCTTCCTCTCCATATGGTCCCTGATCGATCCGGGCGATGAGGTTCTAATCGCCGATCCTGGCTTTCTCTCCTATGCCGCCCTCACCCAGGCTGCTCGCGGAAGGCCGGTTGGCGTGTCCCTGGATGAGGATCTCAAGCTGACGCCGGAGGCGGTTGCGGAGCGTATGACCTCGAGGACGAAGGCAATCGTTGTGAACTCGCCTTCTAATCCAACAGGGGCGGTCCAGACGGAGGAGGAGATGAGGGGGCTTGCCGAGATCGCTGAGGATCGTGACATCGCCCTGATCTCCGATGAGGTCTATGAGCACTTCATCTACAAGGGGGAGCATGTAAGCCCGGGGCGCTTCTCCGATAACGTGATCACGATCAACGCCGTATCCAAGACGTACTCCATGACCGGATGGCGTCTAGGGTACGTCGCAGCCCAGGCTCCCGCCCTCGAGCATATGCTAAAAGCGCACCAGTATGTTCAGGCCTGTGCAAGCTCCATCTCCCAGAAGGCGGCCTACGCTGCGCTCACAGGACCACAGGACTGCGTCGGGGTGATGAGGGACGAGTTTCAGAGGAGAAGGGACATACTGGTCAAGGGATTTCAGGAGATGGAAATCGACCTTGTCGTGCCAGAGGGCGCATTCTACCTCTTCCCCCGCGTCGGCGATGGGGATCGAGAGGCAGGCCGCCTCTTGGAGCATGGCGTTGTTGTCGTGCCGGGATCGGCCTTTGGCCCGGGCGGCAAAGAGCACATCAGGATCTCCTACGCCGCCTCGGAGGAGAGGATAAGGACAGCGCTTTCGCGAATGAGAGATATCCTTTAAATAGGTCTTGTATTATTCGTGCAACGGGTTGATAGGCATGAAAGAGCAGGTTGAGATAAGGACTCTCAAAGAGGGAAGGTATGTGATCATCGATGACGAGCCGTGTGTCATCAAAGCAATCGCTCACTCCAAACCAGGGAAGCACGGGTCTGCCAAGGCCAGGATCGATGCCATAGGCATCTTCGACAACCAAAAGAGGTCTATAGTCTCCCCGGTAACGGCCAAGGTCTATGCTCCCATCGTGGAGAGAAAGACCGGACAGGTCCTCCTCGTGGGGACGACCACGGTCCAGCTGATGGACTTGAAGGACTACAGCACGGTCGACGTCCCCATCACCGCCGATGTCAAGGAGAAGCTGGTGGAGGGAAAGGAGGTAGCCTACCTGGCCTCCATGGGCAAGACCAAGATGGATATCCGCTGAATGTTCCAGAGAGCAACGTTCGCCGATGCGAGCTCCGAGTTGATGGACGCGGAGTTCGTGATAATGGGAATGCCGTTTGACTCGACGACCTCCTTTCGTCCAGGATCGAGGGCTGGTCCTGAGGCTGTGAGGCAGGCCTCGTGGAACTTCGAGACCTATATCCATCGACATGGCGTGAACCTGAACGACCTGTTGGTATGCGACCTCGGCGATCTGGATATGGGGTCGACTCCCGACCGGGCATGGGAGGCAATCAGGGCAGGCATCGGCCTTCTGCCTTCTCGCGCCTTGCCAGTGACGATAGGAGGGGAGCACTCCATCACGCCTCCAATCGTCGGGGAGTTGCTGCGACGGGGGAAATTAAGCGTCCTCGTCCTCGACGCTCACCTCGATCTCCGCGAGGAGTATGGCGGAACCGCAAAGAGCCATGCGTGCGCGAGCCGTCGAATCCTGGATCATCCAATCGAGGGGTATGCATCGATCGGCATTCGTAGCGGCTCGGAAGAGGAGTACGCGTATGCCCGGGATATGGGCATAGAGTTTCACGAGAGCGACGAGGTTGCTGAGAGGGGGATGGCGGCTGTGCTCGACGATGCGCTCGATGGGCTATCCGAGAGGATCTACCTCTCTATCGACTTCGACGCCATAGATCCGGCCTATGCGCCGGCCGTCGGAAATCCGGAGCCGTTCGGGCTTCATCCCCGGGACGTGCGCCTTGTAATCGACAGGCTCGCGGACAGGATCGCAGGCCTCGACGTAAACGAGATTGCACCGGTCTACGACAGCGGCCAGACCGCAACGCTTGGCGCAAAGCTGATCCGGGAGTTCATGGCGGCAAGGGCTGGGGGGAGAGGTTGAGTCGAAGGGGCGGCCATTTTTCTTAAGTTAAAGGATTCGGCACAATGAATAACGTATATTTTATAAAATGTTATTAATGTTGACCTCGAAATTGTGTTGAGATGATGTTTTTAGGTTGATGGTATCTCCTGTATTGTATTATTTTCGTGCATGAACTTTAATAGCTCTAGCACAGTATCGGCTAATTCACGCCTAGAGTAGAACTTGCTACCTGGCTCAATAATCCACCCAAAAGTATCTTCAAATTTACCGGGTAATGCAAGTGCCGTCTCCGCCTTTTTTCTTCTCCGCTCCAGCTTTGCCAAGGGGATACGTACCTCTTCGAGCTTATGTTTCGTCTCGCGTATCTTCTCGGTTACTGAGCTACTGAAAAGTCGATTGCTTTGATTCGCTCTTTGAGATAGTGTCCTAACTACTTCATACGCTGATAGGCACTATCTAATTTGTCAGTGATGGAGGCAGGGCACAAGGCATCACAAAGTATATATATTATGGTGCACATGTACCCTGTGTGACC
>JAFGMR010000013.1 GCA_016927425.1 Methanotrichaceae archaeon
CCTCTGCCACTGGATGTTTCCATTTTGATCGAGCTTGACTGCCCAGGCGTCGGAATTGCCGTGGTTGCCTAAGACGTCGCCGTCGTTTGAGTATGTTTGTCCGGCCATTATGTACCCGCCGTCAGGCGTTGCCAGGATGCTGTTTGCGTATTCGGAACCGTTTCCTCCAAGGCACCTCTGCCACTGGATGTTGCCGTTTTGATCGAGCTTGACTGCCCAGACGTCGGACCCGTAATGATATCCTGAGACGTCGCCGTCGTTCGAGTATGTGCCTCCGGCCATTATGTACCCGCTGTCAGGCGTTGCCTGGATGCTGCTAACGTAATCGTAATCGCTCCCCCCAAGGCACTTCTGCCATTGTATGTCTCCGTTTTGATCGAGCTTGACCACCCAGATGTCGTAGCCGCCGTGGTTACCCGAGACGTCGCCGTCGTTTGAGTATGTTTGTCCGGCCATTATGTACCCGCCGTCAGTCGTTGCCTGGATGCTGTTAACGTAATCGTAATCGCTCCCCCCCAGGCACTTCTGCCACAGGAGGTTGCCGCTTTGATCGAGCTTCACCATCCAGATGTCGTTGCCGCCGTGATTACCTGAGACGTCGCCGTCGTTCGAGTATGTGCCCCCTGCCATTATGTACCCGCCGTCAGGCGTTGGCTGGATGCTGTTAACGTAATCGTCACTGCTCCCTCCCAGGCACCTCTGCCAATCCAGCCATTCAGAGACCACCGCCCACCCTGTGATAATCTCTAGCCCCGTCTCCATGGAGGACGCGCCTGTTGCCGCCGCCGGATTCGCCATCGTTACTACATCCGGAAAGGCCGCCGGAACCGCGGCCCCATCCATCCCCCATGGGTCCCTGGCGGAAACCGGCATCTTGGCGCCTGCAGCCTCCATTGCCTCTCGGGCTGCCAGTTGTTCTTTTGCAGGCACCCCCGCGTAAGCGGCCGCCTCCTCTGAGCCTCCGATATAGCAGGAGCTGGCCTCTGCTGGCACTAGCAGAACCCATAGGGCCAGGAGGAGACCTGCTCCGATAATCGCTCTTCTCGTAAAGATCACCATCTCACATTCTTATTTCTTGACAGAATTAAGATGTTATTTAATTTAAATTTTTCTACTTGCTGCTAGAAGGACGATTACTACTGCTATTGATATCGAATGCATTGTCATGGTGCATTCGGAATCCGGCTGCTACATCGGATGCATTCATCTAATGATGGCTGAAAAAGTCCATCTGCTCCTGCGCGGCAATACGATCCCAGGATATGAGGACATTGTCGGTGGATTCTTCGGGCTCTAAAAATTGCAGCTTCGCAGGGCAGGCCATATTCAGAGTCCAACGGTTAAATAAAATGAGGTCCAAATTGAGCAGATATGGGGCGGCTCATCGCTTACGTCTCCGGCCAGGTCCAGGAGACGGGATACCGGGCCAGGGTTGTCAAGATAGCGAACGGCTTTGGGATTTCTGGTTATGTCCAGAACCTTCCGGACGGCCGGGTAAAGGTAGTGGCCGAAGGGGATAGGGCCGAGCTTGAGGTTTTCCGGAAAGCTATTCTGATCAGGAACACCATAATCTATGTGACCGAGATAGAGCAGGAGTACTCCTCCCCCCATGGTGAGTTCGATGCTTTTGTAAAAGTCGTCTCGCTCGGAGAGACGGACCAGCGGCTGGATCGAGCTGCTGAGCTTCTAACGGAATTGATAGTGGTCAGCAAGGATATAGCAGGTGAGTTCCGGGGCGTTCGTGAGGAGGTCAAGGCCGTTCATGAAGAGTTCCGAGGCGTTCGTGAGGAAGTAAAGGCCGTTCGTGAAGAGGTCAAGGCCACTCGAGTTGAGCTTCGCGACGAGATAAGGGCCAGCGGGAATGGCATTCGCGAAGAGATCGAGGGAGTCCGCAAGGATATAGAGGAGTCGTGCGACTATCGTAGGGGAGACGAGGGCCTTCCATTCGATACGGAGGAGTCGGAGACGAGTATGATCTGGTAGAGCCTGGCCCGGAAGCCTGGAAGATCTAGTTATTGACCTACTTATCCTGATTGCCAATGGCTCTTTCGATCCTCGGGATCATTTGCATCTCTCTTTTCCATATCATCAATCCGGCTTTCTCGTTTCGCAGATGATCGAGCCTCGATGATTGGCAAATATCGCATGGCATCAAAATATATTTTTTACAATATTTTTTATAATCAAGTCCTATTACCATTCTCTAAATTTATCTAAAAATTTTCAACCACAAAATACTTAAATTGTAATCCTCATTATGCCTTTGGTGATCTCAATCATGGACGAGCTCATAACAACTGTTGCCCCGGTCATGATAGCCGGCATTGCCATTCAGCAGATACTGGAGATCCTCGATCCCCTGGTCGTAAAGATCATTGGGGAAGAGGACAAGAAGATGGTGATGGGGTTAATTGCGCTTGTGGCAGGCCTTGCAGTATCATTTGGACTGGGAATGAGGGTGCTTCAGCCCCTCGGAATCGTGGTTCCCGATGGACTGGATATGCTTGTAAGCGCAATGGTCATAGGTGCTGGAACCGAGGGTTTCAACTCGCTTCTAAAGTACATCGACTACGCCAAGGAGGGAAAGAAGGGCGATGCTGCGGCCCTTAAGGCCTGGGTTGGAAACGATCCGAATGCAAGAGAGATGATGCGCAGGATGGACAGAAACAGGGGTCCATGAAAAGGGGATGAGCCCCCCCTGGCGGGGGTTGCAGGAGGCAGGGCAGGGCGGGTCTCAATCCGCCAGCTTGGCCTTGATGATCATGATCTCCTTTAGGGGCCTGTCCGAAGGGCCTTTTGGGACCTTGCCGATCCTGTCGACGACGTCCATCCCTTCCACGACCTTTCCGAATGCGGGGTGGGCCCGATCGAGGTAGTTGTTGTCGACCAGGTTGATGAAGAACTGGCTTCCCCCGGTGTTTGGGCCGGCGTTGGCCATGGAGATCGTCCCCCTGTCGTTCCTGTTGTTTGGGGGAAGCTCGTCTTTGATGGTGTAGCCGGGCCCGCCCCTGCCGGTTCCCGTTGGGTCTCCCCCCTGGATCATGAATTCGTCTATCACCCTGTGGAAGATCGTTCCGTCGTAAAAGCCCTTCTCGGCCAGCTTGCGGAAGTTGCCAACGGTGATCGGCATGTTCGGGTAGAGCTCGAGCGTGATATCGCCCATGTTGGTCTGCAGGAGGACCTTGTCCCCGATCGATTCTTCTGTCATGCTGGCAGATCGGGACGGCCTGCATATAACCGTGCTGGATGGTCCGGAGGGGGAGTCATCCCTTGTTCGATCGCGCGCCGGGATTGAGGATCCCGATCCACCGGAAGGGCGAGAGATCGTCGATCTGGCGGCTGTCGCAACGGCTGCGCTCTCTTTGGGCGGTAGTTTTTCGGTACCCGGGACCCAAGGTTCGTCCCGCCCTGGTCGACGATGGTAGTTCTGGCTTCGTCCATGTCATAGTGCGCGGCGAGGATGACTCCGTATGGGATTGCATGTCATCGGCGCTTCTGAGCTCATTCGATTGGTACGGTCTCGATGGGATCTCCCTATCTGACCACGGTCCTGCTTGGGGACGAATCGCGGACTGCGTGGATGTGGCAGGAGTTGCGCCCGACGGCATGCTCCGGATATCGTATCCTTCAAATCCTGACTCGCTTCCATCCACCTTTCCTGTAGAGATAGGCCATCATAAGGCACTGGCTGATCATTCCTATAGCGCTTGCCAACCAGACCCCCCGGATTCCTATCCCGAGGAGTCCCGGCAGTATCAGGGCAAGCGGGATCAGGATCAGCGCCATGGATACGAGCGTGGCGTACATTGGCTTTTTCGTATCCCCGGCGCCGTTCATGGCAAACGAGAGCACTATTGCCATTGCAATGAAGACGTATCCCAAAGAGACGATATGGAAGTAGCCGACGCCGATTGCCGTGCTGGATCCGCTAGGGTCGAAGAGCTCCATGATCTTGCCTCCCAGGTTGTAGAAGATGAGGGACGTCATTGCCATCATGGCCCCGTACAGGATCAGGGATATCTTCACCCCCTCCTCAGCCCTATGGGGCGATCTTGCTCCCAGGTTCTGCCCGACGACCACGGCCGTGCCAGTCGCAATCCCAAAGCCGGGCATCAAGGCCACCATCTCCATTCTAGCCGCAATTCCAAAGGCGGAGATGGCCTCTGTTCCATAGGCGGCAACGATGGTCATGACGGCGAGAAATGAGAGGCTTCGAATGCCTGACTGGACCGAGTTCGGGATGGCAAGGCGCAAAAGCCTTGCGGCAAGGTCGATTCTAAGATCCGGAAGCTTTGGCAGCACTAGGCGCGAGCCTCCTTGAAGGAGGATGGCAAGAGCAATCGAGAGGCCAAGGCCGCGGGAGAGAACGGTTGCAAGGGCAGCTCCTGCAACCCCAAGCGCTGGAAGTCCCCCAAGGCCGAAGATCAGCGCCGGGTCAAGCACGATATTTACCATGTTCATCAAGAGCATGATCAGCATCGGCGTCGTCGCATCTCCCGTGCTCTGGAATGAGGCGGAGATGATCCAGAGCTCGACCATCGTGAATACGCCAAGCAGCAGGGTGTAGAGGTACTGGCTTCCAAGAGTTGCAACCTTGCTCTCCGCTCCCATCAAGAGCAGTATATCCTCTGAAAAGAAGAGTCCGATGATCGACAGGATCGCGGAGATGAGGAGCCCGAGATACAGCGAGTTCACGAGGACCGAGCCCATAGGTTCGTACTCCTTGGCGCCGTAGTGTCGCGAGATATGAGCGGTTGTCGCAGTCACAAGGCCGATTATGAGCGTCATCAGCACCATTATCACAGTTCCGCTCATCGCAACTCCTGCGATCGCCTGGGCCCCTAGTCTTCCTACGAAGTAGAGGTCGACGATCTCGAGCACGCTCTGCAGCATGTTTCCGGCCATTACTGGAAGGGAGACTGCGAGCAGGCCTCTAAGGATGCTGCCTTCGGTTATCTCGTTTATCCGGCCCTCTTTTCGATCCTCTCCTCTGCCGGGTGCATCTCCTTTGCTGGATATCGCCGATGCCAGCTTGGCTCTCCGAAACCTCAAGCGGAGCTCAGCTCCACAAGCTCATAGCTGCTTTTGCCAAGTCCAATCTCCTCTCCGTAGGTGATCTGCCTTTCGCCATCGGTCTTTCTCCATACTCCCTGGTACTTCTCCTCCCCTGGCTCGAGGTTTCGGGATAGGCGCGTTTTCTTAAGGCCTGCTTCTCGATTCACGAGATCGAGGCTTGCCTTGTCAATTGCGACGGGATCGGTTGAGGCGAGGATTCCGATGTTTGGAACGATTGGGGAGTCGCTCCACGGCATGCAGTCGCAGTCAGGCGTGATATTGATAAGGAAATTGAGGTAGCCGATCCTCTTTCCAAGCGCAGCGCCAAAGGCGTATTCTGTCATCATCTCCATGAAGGAGGGAATGTCGCGTTCCCAGTTCAGATCTATAGCGTCTTTCTGGCAGGCAGTCTGACAATCAACGCAGCCGGTGCACCTGTTATGATCAATGGATGCCCTGCCGGCTCTGATCTGAATCGCCTCTGCCCTGCAGATCTCCGCACAGCTTCCGCAGCCTTTGCAGCGCTTCTCATCGATTGCGGGCATGAGGCCGCGATGCTGGTCCATCTTTCCTGCAACCGGGGCACACCCCATTGCAAGGTTCTTTATCGCGCCTCCAAAGCCGGCCATGACGTGGCCATTGAAATGCGTCATCACGATCATGGTGTCCGCTCGAAGCAGCTCTCCTGCGACCTTGACCTTAGGAAAGTCCTTCTTTTCGATCTCCATCTCGCCATGGTCCTCTCCCCTCAGGCCGTCGGCGATGATCAAAAGGGCCCCGGTGACCGAGTAGCCGAATCCGTGTTCGATTGCTGTAGTCAGGTGGTCGACGGCGTTGTTCCCGCTTCCCGAGTATAGCGTATTGGCGTCGACCAGGAATGGCTCTCCTCCGCGAGCCTTGACCTTATCTACAACCTGGCGCACGTAGACCGGATTTAGATAGAAGTCGCATCCCCGCTCGCCGAAGTGAAGCTTGATTGCGGCGAGGTCTATCTTCTTTACGAGATCGCCCAGGCCTGAGGCATCAAATAGCCTTCGTATCTTCGATATCGTGCTCTGATGGCTCCTATCAAGCCTGAAGGGCGAGAAGAAGACTCTGCTCGGCATGGGCTGAAGCTTGAACGAAGGAATAGAAAACCTTGCCGGAATGGAGGTCGGATGCACGATTAGTAAAATATATACTTGTTGTTAAAGTAATAAGAATAGCGATAAAAAACTGGAACATCAAAGGTCATCGATCTGCTATAGCGTCTAGGGCTCAAGGTCCTCCCCATTCCATCCGACGAAAGATTGATCATCGTCTCTAGACGATCGAGTGCCATGAGAGTCTCCCTCTGGATAATCGTTCTCTTTGCAAGTCTTTTAAGCGGAGCCTGGGCTCACGTCCCGCTGATCCTTCCAAGCAGCGCAAACATCTCCGAAGCAGTCATCATCCACGATCCCTCCAAGTCATGGGCGATCTATGGCGATCTGGAGATGGGCGATGTGCAGTATTACAGCTTCAAGATCTCAAAGGGCGAGCGCATCAAGCTATCGTTGCTTGCAGCTGATGCTGGATATCTTCCAGGGATGGTCCTCATGGGGCCAGGCCTCGAGGGCGATGGCATCCTTCCCCCGGGTATGGATCTCCCCGATGGCTATGGGGCAGTGGTCGCCCGGGGATCGATGCCCAAGTCCGCCACATACGAGCCCTTTGGCCCAGGCAGCTACTACGGCCTAGCCGATCTGGATCTTGCAGCTCCTGAGAATGGCACCTACTACGTGGCGATATATGGAGGGGCTGCGGGAAACTACGGCCTAGTCATTGGTTATCGCGAGACCTTCTCCCTCGATGAGCTCGTCTCCCTCCCGCTCAACATGATCTCAGTCCATCGGTGGGAGGGTCAGAGCTTGGCCTTGATCCTCCTTCCATTCCTGGCAGTATTGACCGCGGGCTATTATCTGCTATTAAGACGGGATCTCTCCCTCTCCCGATGGCTGGCCTCACTTGCCGGACTGCTCTTTCTCGGCTCCTCGGCCTCTATCCTCTTCCAGATGGCAATGGCCCTCATGCGAGCGCCTGCAGGGGGGGAGGTCGCGATCACAATAGTTCTGGCCGCTCTTTCAGCAGGCCTTGGCGCAGGCACGATCAAGATAGCGGCTGGCGTTGCCGAGTTCACTATGAAGGAGCGCTTGATGCTGCGCGCGATCGGGCTCGTTGCGATTCTTGTAGGATCGGGCATGATCATCGGCCCCTTGATCGCAATACTCTCGACTGCCACTGGCGCAGGCGGGAGGAATAATACTACAACGAGCAATGGCAAGAAGAAGTCTCCTGTCGCGGGCAAAGGCGAGAGAAAGGATCTACCCCGGGCCAAGGGTAAGCGGAAGAGGTAAAGGCGATCCTCCAGTCGATCTCTATAAATGGAATTCCCATGGTATCAGGGCGCATGATGAAAAACCGATCCGGCACCTTCATTGAAGGAGGGAACGCATGTTGATCGCGTCGATCGTAGGGGCGAGGCCCAACTTTGTCAAGCTCGCCCCGGTCAGCAGGGCCATTCGAGAGTTCCACGACGAGATCATAATCCACACTGGTCAGCATTACGATTACCAGATGGACCGCTTATTCTTCGACGAGCTAAAAATCCCAGAGCCAGACTATCATCTCAACGTGGGATCGGGAAGCCACGGCTGGCAGACTGGCGAGATGCTGGGAGGGATCGAGGGCATATTATTGAAGGAGCGTCCGGACATCGTCGTGGTCTATGGCGATACCAATTCGACGCTAGCAGGTGCTCTTGCCGCAGTTAAGCTGCACCAGAGGGTACTCCATGTGGAGGCGGGGCTACGCTCCTACGATATGAGGATGCCGGAAGAAGTCAACCGCGTCTCTGTGGATCATATATCGGATCTGTTGAGCTGTCCGACAAGGACTGCGGTCTCCAATCTGGCCCGAGAGGGCATAACGGAAGGTGTCCACCTCACAGGCGACGTGATGATGGATATATTGCTCGAGTGTCTAAGCATCGCCCAGGAGAGGTCGGATATCATCGATCGGCTTGGGCTCGAAGAGAAGGGTTACTATCTCGCAACGGTGCACCGGGCGGAGAACACTGACGATTCCCGGAGGCTTGGGTCGATCATCGAAGCCCTATCTGAGATCGGCGAGGAGCTTATATTTCCATGCCATCCCCGAACCGAGAAGATGCTTCGCAAGAGCGGTCTCTGGCAGGGGCTCGATGAGCGCATAAGGATCATTCCGCCGGTCGGCTATCTGGAGATGCTCGTACTTGAGGCGGGGGCGGCAAAGGTCCTGACCGACTCTGGAGGGGTTCAGAAGGAGGCTTACATGTTGCAGGTTCCCTGCATTACTTTAAGGGATACGACCGAATGGGTGGAGACGATCGAGGATGGGTGGAACGTCCTTGTCGGTGCCTCAAAGAATGCGATACTCGATGCCGCGAGGAACTTCGAGCCGACGGGAGAACAGCGGCAGGTCTTCGGCGAGGGAGATGCAGGAAGGCGAATTGCAGCGCTCACCCTGTCGGATAATGATAAGTAGGGGTATGGTTCCTCGCTATTCTGAGATGGGTGTGAATAGCAAGTGTCGGCGCCTTACTGCTGTCGTCTCATCATTCCTCCATGATTATCGATATATGGCGGTTCATCTCTGACTCTTCATGGCGAGATAAATGGCTCATGCCTGAAATTTTCAACGATCCATACCCACACAACTCGGCGAAGAACCATAGGAAGCCTACTTGGGCGATGACGGAGAGCATCGTGGTCACGATTGCTGGCGCCAGGGTATGGGATGTGGGCTACAGGCCCTTTCTACTCATGAAGGCCATTGGCGTTGGGATTAGAAAGGTCTTTGCATACAACTTAGATGTCGATGGCGGGCAGGCGGTCATGGTCCAGGTCTCCGGCGAGAGTGATGCCCTGGATCGATTCGTCCAGCTTGCCAGATCATGTCATCCCGTACACGCCCAAGTATCGACAATTGAAGTGCGCGATTTCGAGGGCGATGTTCTTGATGCATTTCAATTTCTGAAAATACTGCAATTTGAGCATATCTACAAGGGAATCCCTGCTATTCTGAATATCGAGAAGCTGCAAGTTGAGATGTTGGGGAATCAGGATATGATGCTTGAGATGCAGGAGGAGACGGTCGAGAAGCAGGATACTACAATTGGCATACAAGGTAACATCAAAGAGGACATTTCTTGCATCAAAGAAAATATTGCCGCAATAGAGGGATCTATCGAGGGGGGGGCTGGGAGAGGCTGGAGGTGAAATGCGACCAGCTCAGCAGGGAGATCGTGGAGATCAAGGCCACCCTGGATGAGATCAGGGCGAAGGCGAGCTCCAGCTGATCCGGGCTTTCTGCATCAGCTTACGCTTTTACTCCTGTCGGGCAGCTGCAATTGAACGGTTGCTGCGCCATCCAGTCCGGATCGGTCCAGTCCAGGCGGCCTTTCGGGCAGCAGCCGAGCCAGTCGACTGATGATGATGCTGCGACGTCGTAGTGGGCTTGACATCCGCAGAAGAGCCAGTCGGGCTCATCGGTACTGCTTTTATAGATCTTCTCAAGCCTTATCTTGCTGGAAATATCGAAGGTCCCATCGTAATCCTGATCTATCAGGATGTCCTCATCTCTTGGATCATCTCCGCCTGTCATGCCGAGGTGTGCCGATCCAACCAGGCTGGCGTTGAGGTCGGACTCAAAGAAGCTCCTCTCCTCCTGGAGGTGGAGGTCGTCGTCGGTGTAGTTCTCCCAGGAGAGGCTCAGGGTGCTCTCCTTCTCGATGACGATGGCATCGCTGAATTCCTGCTGATAGGATGTGTTCTTAACCCTTGCCCAAGTTGTATCGCTCCATTTGGACTTCACAGGCCCGGCCTTGAGGGATCCGGCTGGGGGAAGCTCCGTTTGACCATAGATTGCTTCCAGGTTCTCGGACTTGTCCAGGCGGGCTACTTTCTTCGTCTTCGATTTATGCATCTCGTACATGCTCGCAGAGGATTCCTGCAGATATTCGCCGCTTCCGTGGATCTTCTCCGACTCCTCAAGGGCATCGATCTCTTTTGGTTTGGATGCAAGCTTATCCGAGGTTGAGATGAAGCCCTCTCCCTCGGACACCTTCTTGGTCTTGTACTCGACGATGTTTGATGTGGATGTGATCTTCTCCGTATACGATGCCTCTCGGCTGAGCTGATGTGATCCTGAGTAGTCTGCCGACTCCTCTATCGTCCAGGATGCGGCCTCGCCCGTCGATGTGGCGGGCTTGCCTCTCGTCGCAGTGAGGTGTGCTCGGCCTGTGAAGTTGGCCTCTAATGAGGATGTCAACTTGTAGTCCTCGGCGCTGCTCTTCTTTCGCCAGTACAGGTTCTCGGACCTATCCAGCTGCAAAGCAGAGGCTGAAAAGAATGAGTCGCCCAAGGCGATATGCTGGCGGCCGTTTAGAAGGGTGCGGCTTTCTCCCCACGTGGAGAGAAGCTCGATCGACCGGTTGTGGCCGAAGGTGAGCATCGCGGCTTTCAGGTTCATTGAGGCGTTCTCGTCGAAGTCCGCGCGATAGATCCTCTCCGTAGTCTTCGCTAGCAGGTCCTTTTTGGTGGTATCGGAGGCTTGGATCGAGGACTCTTTTCGGTACTCGCCGCTTCCGTGGGAGATCTCGCGGCTGTCGAGGGGGATGTTGGCATTCATCCGTTCGTATGTTGAGACGAAGCCCGTGCCGGAGATCGATTGGCTAGATGTGAATGAGAAGCTAGAGCTGGAGGTTCTGCTCTCCGTGGCCAGAGCTGGGAGGATGAGGATTGCTGCCGCAAGCAAGACTGCGGCTGCGCGGGTGCGGTTATCTCTCAGATCATGGCCTCCTTGCGGTCCCTCACGCGGTCGATGAATACTCCGGAAATGACCTTAGATCTATTTTCTATTAGTAGCTTGCCGTCGGCCCGGGCAATCGGGCGACCTTTGACGCAGATGATAGAATCCCGCAGTCTGACAGGGCGATGGCAGGCAAGCGCGATGTTTCTTTGATTATGCATAGAGATTGGGGGTGGAAGCCTCATAGGATCTCTCATCTCCCTCAGGGGATGCAGATCTGCGAGGCCCGTCGTCGGAGGTCGGGCAGGCAGGAGGACTTGGTTATATTGGGGCAAGGGTGGCTGTCACTTGGGCCATTCGAGACTGATCTGTTGCTTTCGCAAAATTCCGCTGTCTGATTGCCTTGGCAGCCTCAAGGGCTTTAGGGGGATAGGCGCGGCGTAGGTAGTAGCATCCATTGCCTGACTGGATCTCACCGGAGCTTCATGCGACGGCTTTCAGGTAGGCCTGTTGCCGAGGCGGGTTGCCGCGCGGCGGCAGATGATCAATGGGATTGTGGTTGCCGCTTGAAGCATGGCTCTTGGGCTTTCAAGGGGCACTGGCCCATGACGGGAGGAAGCTTTTTGTAATTTGAGGAGATGTTAGGCTAGGAAGGACTAGTTTGGAGGGAGAGGCCAAGCCGGTTTCCTGAATTGAGCGGTGATAAGAGGGGCCGGCAATGATAGCGGAAGCTCGAGGCATGGCCCTTCTATCTGCCTCTACTGCAGGGTGTGAAGGGCGGAAATTGCCCAGGAGAGGCGATATGGGAAGAGACGATCTGGTGGCCGAGCTGGATAGGATCGTCGAGAGGTTGAGGAAGGATGGGGGGGTGAGGCTCGTCCTTCTCTTCGGGTCCATGGCCAGAGGGGAGATCCACAGTGGCAGCGATATCGATCTGATTGTGGTCAAGGAGACCGATGAGAGGTTCTTGGACCGGCTCGACGAGTTTTATGTGGATGCAACTGAGCCTATGGACGTCCTCGTTTATACGCCCGAGGAGTATGAGTCGATGAAATGGCGGCCTTTCCTTAGAAGGGCAATCGAAGAAGGGGTGGTGCTCTACGAGGCCTGATCCGGCGGAGGAGGGTATGCGCTGGCTGCTGCAGGCCAGGCGGGATCTGGACGATGCCAGATATAGCTTCGAGGGTGAAAGGTTCAGCCTTGCCTGCTTTTTATCCCGCAGGCAGCTGAGAAGGCTCTGAAGGCGTTTCTCTATGGGGAAGGCAAGTAGCAGGTCCTAGGCCGCTCCGTGGCCAAGCTGATGAAGGACGCGCTGAAATATGATAAGGAGCTGGGCAAAGCTGAGAAGGCTTCTGTGCTGGATAAGTATTACATCCCAACGCGCTATCCAAACGGTCTTCCTGGGGGCGTCCCTTACGAGGCATTGACGAGGTGGACACAGAAAGGGCTATGGATCTTGCCGAGTGTGTGGTCGCAACCGTAGGTGCCGTGATGGAAAAGAGGGCGCGAGGGTGAACTACGCCAGGCGAGATTAGGTAGGCGGTCCGATGCCAAGGGGGCCTAGGGATACAATTCTGAAGATGTGGTTCATATTATATATTAGGTAACCTAAAACTTAACTAGGGGATTTATATATGGAAGATGCAATGATACTTTAGGGGGGAGCAATCGAGAATATCAAGAATTTATTGCCAACTAGACAGAGAGCCGCGCTTGATTTTTGCTTCACCCATAAATTCTAAAGGACTTTCCGCGAGGATCATTTTGGCGATGTAAGAGGGGAGTTATGTTAACATGACGTATGCAGGATCCCGCTCTCCCTCTTTGCTTGCTCCAAATGGTGAAGACGCAATATTATTGTAGGATAATGGGCGTATTACATCGAATCTCGGTGGGGGATCTTGCGAGCGATTTGGCACCAATGATGTCATATGGACGACAAATAGATGATCGAGGATAATAAAATAATGAGGTCTAAGAGAGTTGTTGTAACTGGTGGCGCCGGATTCATAGGATCCAACCTAACAACGGAACTCGCAAGCGCCTTTGATGTAACGGTGATAGATAATCTATCCACAGGTCACATCGAGAACCTCTCCCATATAATGGACGAGATAACCTTTATCAAAGGAAGCATCACCGACCCAGACCTTCTGAAGGAGGCCTTCGTCGACGTGGACACTATATTTCACCAGGGTGCGATCCCCTCGGTCCAGCGGTCCGTTGACAATCCCTCGGCCACCAACGAGGCCAACGTGGATGGCACGCTGAACGTCCTTGTGGCTGCAAGGGATTGCGGCGCAAGGAAGGTTGTATTTGCCTCCTCCTCTTCGGTATACGGGGACACACCAACCCTTCCGAAGGCCGAGGATATGAATCCCAATCCCAAGTCGCCTTATGCGGTCTCCAAGCTGGCTGGGGAATATTATTGCCGGGTCTTCTCCGAGGTTTATGGCCTAAAGACGGTCTGCCTTCGCTACTTCAACGTATTCGGCCCTCGCCAGGATCCAAGGTCGGAGTATGCAGCAGTGATTCCCCGCTTTATAACGAGGATTTTGGATGGAATGCCGCCGGTGATCTACGGCGATGGAGGGCAGACCAGGGACTTCACCTTCGTAGGGGATGTTGTAAAGGCCAATATGCTGGCGATGAAGGGAGATGTCCAGGGCGTCTTCAACGTCGCTTGCGGGCAGAGGATCAGCCTGAACGAGCTTGCTGAGAGGATCATGGAGATCGCTGGCCGGAGGATCGAGCCGGTCTATGACTTCCCGCGGGCGGGGGACGTGCGGGACTCGCTTGCGGACATCTCCCGCGCCCGGGGGGCGATGGGCTACGCGCCGGGTTACGATCTTGAGTCGGGATTGCGGGAGACCGTTGAATGGTTTTGGAGGGGATGATATCAGGGGCGGTTATCGAATCGAATGGCTCGGAGGATTGTGGTCTCGAACCTGCTGGATCGTTGGCTTTGGATAGTAACGAGAGGGTGGAATGGCGATGGGGGTGGGAGAATCGATGCCATTGTCTCCTTTTGTTGACATTGTATTCAATTTATACTATATTATGATTAAGCACAGCCATAGGTCGGGGCAGAGAAATTACCGCCCTAGGATATCGAGCAAGAGCTCGGACTCATTGCGAATAAAATCATTTCAATAAAAATCTCTACCGAAAGCGCGGTTCCTCATAGGGGGGCATCTTCCGACCATGCTCCTGCCGGCGCCCGGCCTTCGGGGGCGGGAGGGCGAGCGAGAGGATAGAGAAGGTGATGGGGGCGGGGACATAATGGGGGCCATACAGATAACGGTTAATATCAAGAGGACGATGGAGATACATTGATGATGCAGCTCGTCGCCTATGTCTCCGGTAAGGTTCAGAAGGTAGGCTATAGAGCCAGAGTGGTTCAGATCGCCAATGCCCTTAAAATAAAGGGAATGATAGAAAACCTGGATGACGGAAGGGTTAAGATCGTAGCTGAGGGTGAAGAGAAAGCCCTCGAATACTTTGAAGATGCGATTGATATCAAGAATACCTTAATAAGTGTCGAATATATTGAACAGAAATATCTTCAGGCATCAGGTAATTTTACTAGTTTTTACAAGCTAGTCGAGCCCGGCGAGCCTGAATCAAGGCTCGATGAAGGGATCGATATCTTGAGAGATATACTCACTTCAATAAATAACATAAATGCCAATTTAAGTAGCATGAACGCCAATTTGGGATGTAAGATGGATAAGATGCTGAAACAGCAGGGTGAAATGCTGAAACAGCAGG
>JAFGMR010000088.1 GCA_016927425.1 Methanotrichaceae archaeon
CCGTCAGCATCAGGTCCATTGGAATCGGATCCTGAGGCAATCGAGCCAATAGCACCAAATCCGTCAGCATCAGGTCCATTGGAATCGTATCCTGAGGCAATCGAGCCAGTAGCATCGAATCCGTCAGCATCAGGTCCATTGGCACCGGATCCTGAGGCAATCGAACTCGGAAAAGAGCGATTGGCCGAGGGAGTGAGGCTTGCCGAAGCAGGTCTATTCGCCGAGGCCATCCAAGCATTCGACGACATCATTGCCCATGATCCAGGAGTGGCCCTGGCCTGGCGGTACAAGGGAATGGCAAACCTGGCGCAAGGGATGGATGATGAAGCGATCTCTTGCCTGGAGCGCTCCCTCAAAATAGATCAAGCCGACGGGGTCGCATGGTACTCGCTAGGAGTTGCCCTCCACAACATGGGGAGGCATGAGGAAGCCCTCGATGCCTACGACCGGGCAGGTGCAATTCCTGGAGGCTGGCCCAAAGAAGAGATCTTGACCGGCCGCGGCATGGCACTTGGCGAGCTTGGCCACTATGATGAAGCGCTTGCAAGCTTTGAAGCGGCGCTTGCCATCGATCCATCCCTTACTGAGGCCCAGTATGGGAAGGGATACGCCCTTCTCGCCCTTGGAAGGGAGGCAGAGGGCGAGGAGGCCCTCCTCCTAGCAGAGGAGATTGAGGCTGCGGAGGGATTAACCGCTCGATGATGCAGGCGCCTGGATCCAGCCGTCAAGAGGCCGAGGGAGAGGCGCTCTATTGGGACCGCCTCCCATCGGCATTCAAGCCATAGTCCCCTTTTGCACCTGGGATGCAGGTCTCTCCTACACGTAGGCCCAAGGTCCCTTTCGCACCAGGACCGCAGCCCAATTTCACGCGTTGACTGCGATCTCCTAGCAGAATTCAGACCGAAGCTCCATTCTACACATAGACGGCAATTCCCTGCGGCACGTAGATCTCCTTCGTCTCGCCCGGTGCGAAGTTCATGACCTTACCGTAGAAAAACTGGCCGTCGAAGATCTTCACATCGTGGTTCATCCCGCCTCGAAGGTTGAAGCTGTACTCGCCGTCGAGCGCGTCGCCTGCAGTTCCCTCCTTTCCAATCAACTGGCCGTCGAGATAGATGTCGTAGCCTTTCATGGGGGACTTTAGAATCGCCCTTGCATCTCCCGCGCTCAGGCCGGGCGTGTGCGTAGTCGTTGTCGCCTGCTGGACCACAGTCGAAGAGGTTGAGCCATAGAATCCAGCTGGTGAAGTTGAATGATCGAATTCAGCAGGCGGCATATCTAGCTCGCGATCTCCAATGGTAGAGGCTGCGACATCGACTATCACCACGTTGCTCGGCTGGTCGTCCTTGATAAATAGCAGAATATGTCGGCCAACGCTTCCTGCATGGAAGCTCATGCGATTGAATCCCTGGAAGAAGCTGTACTGATGTCTAAAGACCGAGATCTGATCGGGTGGGGTCTGCTCTATCCCATAGAAGTCCGCCATGCCCCCCTCAGAGACATCGGCGACAAGCCGGATCCATGTGCCCAAGGGGCAGACTATCGACCGCCTCCAGCTGTTGCCACCATCGATCCAGAGATCGTTGGAGGTCGTGTACGACTGCCGATAGTTTCCATAGGTGATGGGCTGGGTGCTTCCGAAATATATCTGCGAGGGTTCATGGCCTGAGATATCGAAGCGGACCGGTATTGAGATTAGGCCGCCTTCCACCGCTGGGCCGCTCTCGTAGTAGTACTCCCTGTAACTTGAGAAGACCCCCTCGAAGCCCTCGCTGAAGTTGTAGCCGAAGCTCGTCTCTGAGCTGAACCAGGGAGAGGATGAGTCCATCATGAACATAGATCCCGAGCCGGCATCCAAGGCCGATGCCAAGGGGAGAAGGAACAAAATACACAATCCAAATCCTATCCGATGCATATTACCACCATGGATGGGTAGGCCCGTCCATGGCTTAAGCCCTTCGGCCATCGCTCCATTCATAGCGGGATCGCATGGTTGGATCGCATCGATCAGAGTCACCTGACGAAATTGCGGGCAGCTTCTCGAAAGGCTTAAGTCCATTCGGGACACCAGGAATATTAGGAAAAGTACTGGAGGATGGATCGATATGCCAGATAGATGGATCAAGATGTCCTTTTTGCTGACAATTCTCATCCTCTCCACCTCTGCGATCGCTGAGGATGTGGAGGGCGATGTTGGAACGAACGCCTCATACGACCTGGTCATAACGAACGCTAGCTTCGTTGCAACTGGTCCCGAGGACGAGAACCTCAACGAGGAGTGGGTGGAGATTGAGAACCAGGGAACGGCAATCCAGGAGATGACCGGATGGACGCTTGCCGATGAGGCGAACCATGAGTACAACTTCCCCGAGGGTTTCACTCTCGCGCCACATGCCAAGGTCAAGGTCCACACAGGTTCTGGCGAGGACACGACCGAGGCCCTCTTCATGAACTACAAACGGGCCATCTGGAACGACGATGGCGATGTTGCAACGCTTTTGGACGGAACCGGAGAGATCGTATCCCAGTTTCCAGCCCCTGTCTGAGCGCCGCCGAGGCAGCACTCGATATTTTTTTGATCGAAGATCCATGCCCCTTGACCGATCTCTGCAAGCGCAAGGGAGAAATGGAGACAGTTAGAGAGATGTATAGGTCATAAGTCAATGGAAGACGGGAGGAAGATAGAATGAATTACGCGGAAATGGCCGAAGTTATGCGAAATGCATTGGGATTGAAGGACAACCCCGTGGCAGTAACCCTATTTCGAGATGGGTCGAGCATTCCCTCTAACCTGCTGGAGATAGAAAAGCCCCTTCGCTGGTGCGAGATGATCCAAGGAGCGAGGCTGCGGGGAGAGACCTCATTTGCACACGAGCCCAACCACTCCTGCAAGGGCGGAGCAGCAGGCCTTGGACTCCTGGAGATGCCGGAGAATATAAGCTCTGGAAACCTCTACTTCTCCAAGCTCAACAAGGTATCGTCGACGGGGTCCGGGGCGAAGATCGTCTCATCCATGCCCAAGCAGCCGGTGGGAACTGTGGCAACGCTTGCAACTCCTCTCGATAAGGCAACGATGAAGCCGGACGTTGTGATATTCGTCGGAAGTCCCCTTCAGGCGAGGAGGGTCGTCCAGGCGGTCCTTTACACGAATGGCGGCAGGGTCAACATGAATACCGCTGGCATACAGTCGTTCTGCATCGATGCCACATCCTCGCCCATACTGAAGGGCGAGGTAAATATATCGCTTGGCTGCGACGGCGCTGCGAAGAACGCCAACCTCGAGGACTCCGTTGTAGTTGTGGGAATCCCCTTCGATATGATGGAGGAGATCACAGGCGTGCTGAAGGAGAGGGCCGAGGGCTGGAATAAGTGGATGCGTCCCTAAAGGACCTGCCAACTGAGGAGGGCTCCGCCGTCGATCGCTTCGATCGATCTAAGCTCCAGCCGGGGAAAGTCCCTGATGAATCCAGGGCCGTCTACGAGCGTGGGCGCCCCCCTCCCGCCAATGATCATCGGTCCTACAAAGGCCGAGATCTCGTCGACCAACCGGGCCTCGATCAGGGACCAGTTCAGCTCTGCCCCCCCCTCGACCATCAACCGCGAGACGCCACGGTCATATAGCAGGCCCATGAGGGATGAGAGGTCCACCCTGGACTCGCCAGCGCGTACGATCTGAGCGTTTCTCGAGAGAGTTGCCACCCTCTCCTCGGAAGCGCTCGCTGATACGGCGATGATGCAGCCCTCACCCAGAACGCTTGCTCCTAAAGGAGTGCGCGCCATGCTGTCGGCAACGATTCGCAGGGGATGTTCGGGCAGGCCTAGGTTTTTGCGCTCGCTTCTTAGGGCAGGCGACCTTATCCTCAAGTGTGGATCGTCGGCAAGTACAGTTCCCACGCCGACCATTATGCCGTCGCTTCCTGCTCGAAGCGCATCCACTCGCTCCCGATCGAGTGAACCCGATATCCTCACCTGCTCGCGCGAAGGAGAGCTGATCTTTCCATCGGCGCTCATGGCACAGTTGATGAAGACGAAAGGACGACGATCTTGTATGACAGCATCTTGCATGACCGCTATTGATAATAGAGAGGTTAGATAAGCCCTTCCCGAGGTGATGTGAGATCAAACCGATCGAACATTCCGAGGTCATCCTCTCCGGAACGGTGATCGCAGGGGAGGAGTTCCAGACGATCGATGGTTACATCTCGGTCAGGGATGGCCTGATTATCGAGGTCGGCGAAGGGAAGGTGGACTCCGATATGGAGGGGATAATCTGCCCAACGCTTGTCAACGCCCATTCCCACATCGGCGACTCCGCCTTCAAGGATCCTCCCTTCGCCCCGTTGGAGGACCTGGTCGGCCCAGGCGGCCTCAAACATCGATTGCTCGAAGCAACACCAAGAGAGGAGGTCATCAAGGCGATGGCTGAGTCCATTCGATCGATGAAGGAAACGGGGACCTCTGCCTTCGCGGACTTTCGTGAGGGAGGACGCCTCGGCGTTGAGATGCTCCTTGAGGCACTCGATGGGCATCACGCGATCTCCCGCATCCTCGGAAGGCCTGATCCTGATTCTTTCGAGGTCCATCCCGCCTGCTGGGGCGTTGGGATCAGCTCGACCAGGGATCATCCCAGTGGATGGGCGGAGGAAGTCTCCGAGAACGCTAGAAGGGCTGGAAGGAAGATCGCAATCCATGCGGGGGAGGCCTCGAGGGAGGATATCAGCGAGGCCATCCGCCTGGATCCCGATATGATCGTCCATCTGACGCAAGCAACGCCTGAGGACCTTCGAGAGGTGGCAGGCCTTGGAGCCTCGGTCGTCGTCTGCCCTCGCTCGAACCTGGTCACGGGCGTAGGCCTTCCGCCTGTGCGAAAGATGCTGGAACTTGGAATTTCAGTCGGAGTTGGGACGGACAACGTCATGCTCAACTCCCCCAACCTGTTTCGCGAGATGGAGATCTTATCCAAGATGCATCTCCTCGACGATAGACAGGTATTTATGATGTGCACTCTGATTGGTGCTGAGATCCTGGGCATCGAGAAGAGGGTTGGCTCCATCAGCGTGGGGAAAGAGGCCAGGGTTATGGTTATAGATGGAGGATCTGTGAACATGAGGGGGTCCATGGACCCTCTGGCAAGCGTTGTTAGGCGAGCCGAGACCACCGATATATTAGCGGTATTTTAGGTGTCATTATGTTCGAGAGGATATTAATAGCAACTGATGGATCGGAGACGAGCGATAAGGCGGCCAGGGTGGGCGTGGAGATCGCCCGCATCTCGGGAGGCCGAGTGACCGTGGTATACGTGGCCGACACGGGGAGGCTCAGCCACCTTCCCGACGATATGATGCTTGTGAGCATTAGGGATCTCTTGCTGCGGGAGGGAGAGACAGCTACGACCTACGTAGCGGATCTTGCCAAGAAGGAAGGGGTTCCCTCCGAGAGGATGGTTGTGGAGGGCAAGCCCAGCGACGAGCTCCTCAGGGTTTCGAAAGAGAACGATATCGACCTCATGGTCATGGGAAGCGTTGGCCGAAGCGGACTGGATCGCTTCCTTCTGGGCAGCGTTGCAGAGAAGGTGGTCCAGCACGCAAAGGTTCCCGTCCTTACCGTGCCGGGGGATAGGCCTTGACCATCCTCGTTAAGGATGTGATGGTAAAGGACGTGGCCTATGTGGCCGTTCCCGGCTCCCGGGACGAGGTCCTCAAGGTCCTCAAGGAGCGCTGGCTGTCAGGAGTTCCAGTTGTGAAGGATGGGTCGGTCGTCGGGATGATCACTAGAGCTGATCTCCTTCGCAACCTTGAGGAGGACCAGATCGCCATGCTGATGAGCAGAAACCCTTACGTGATCAAGCCCGATAACACCCTCGTCGATGCGGCAAAGGCACTTCTCGAGCATGGGATCAGGCGCCTTCCCGTAGTCGATGGAGACGAGCTTGTGGGGATAATCACGGTCGCCGATATCGTGAGATCGATCGCCGACATGTTGATCGACGTTCCCATAAAGGGATACTACGGAGGAGCAGTCGTCGTCGTCTGGTCGGAGATGCCGCTTCCAGTCGTCGGGGCCGTGATGGAGTACGCGGACGTTCACGCCTGCCCTGTCCTCGACTCCGACCTGAATCTCGTGGGAATTGTGGCTGACAGGGATCTGATCGCGACAACGGTGATCGAAGACTCGGTCGAGAAGGCAAGCGAAGGCACCGCCCCGGACGAGGACGAGTGGACCTGGGAGAGCATGAGGGATACCATGTCCAGGTACTACGAGGTGCGCCGGATGACGCTGAAGAACATCCCAGTCAAAGAGGCAATGGTGCGGGCGATAACGGCGATTCCCGCAAGCAGGGTGAGCGAGTGCGCAACGATCATGAGGCGCGAGAAGATCGATCAGCTACCGGTTGTCAACGCCCGACAGAAGCTGATGGGAATCCTACTTGACCGCGACCTCCTGAGGGCCTTCATCAGGCATAAGGAAGCATAAGCTTCGATCAATCCTCAGGGCATCCGCGCAATGTTCGAAGCCGACCGGACATCGAAAAATAAGGCGCGGTCATGCGAGCTGTCTCGATGGACAAAGGAGAATCGAGGGGCAAATGGAGATCGATGGATATATCGTAAGGGAGATGAGCGAAGGCGAGGTGTCGCTCGCGATCGAATGGGCGGCCGAGGAGGGCTGGAACCCTGGCGTGCGCGACTCCGACTGTCTCTATGCGGCCGACCCGCACGGATTCCTAGTGGGGATCTATGACGGCCTGCCCGTCTCATCCCTCTCGGCCGTCTCCTACGGCCCTGACTTCGGCTTTCTCGGACTGTTCATAGTGAACCCGGCCTTTCGCGGCCATGGGCTCGGGCAAGAGATCTTTCGGGCCGGACTTGCCCGCCTCGATGGAAAAGTGGTCGGACTCGATGCCGTCCTCGAGCAAGAGAAGCCCTATTCCAGATGGGGATTCGAGCGTGCCCATCTCAACGTGAGGTACCAGGGCTGGGGGGGCAAAAGCCGGCCGGCCTCGACGGAGGTCGTCGCCCTCTCGAAGGTTCCTCTCGATGAGATCCTCGCCTACGACGACGGGCTCTTTCCAGCCGCGAGGCACGAGTTCGTTCGGTGCTGGATCTCGCGACCAGGGTCAAACGCCCTTGCGTTTGTGGATGATGGGGAGATCCTCGGATACGGGGTGATGCGGCCATGCAGGCTCGGCTACAAGATCGGCCCCCTATTCGCAGATGCTTACGAAGTCGCGCTCGCAATATTTCAGGGGCTGCGGTCGTTGATCTCGGAGACCGAGCCGGTCTTTCTCGATTTGCCACTTCCAAACGGCCCGGCCGTCGAGCTTGCGCAATCTGTGGGGATGGTACAAGGATTTCAGACGGTTCGCATGTACAACGGAAAGCCGCCAGATACGCCCCTCGATCGCTGGTTTGGTGTCACGAGCTTCGGGCTTGGGTAAACGAGGTCGGTCAGCTGCCGACACATGAGCACCTGTTCGAAGGTCGGGAGATGTTATAGGGTAGTACTTGGGCGGAAGCGAAAGAGCGAACGAATGAAAGCTTCGCCCGGAGGAGGGAGGGATGAAGGTTGAAGAGGTAATCATCGACGAGATGATTGTGCATATTCTGGATACGTCGCAGCCGGAGCCGGTTTTATCCGAGATCCTCCTCCCGCTTGAGGGAAGGCCGGATCTAAGAAAGTACTTCGAGTCCCATATCAAGAACTCTATCGAAGACAGCGCTTCAAAGGCCGCCGTCTTCAAGGAGGTGGGGGGGGGTGGGGTGGCAGAGGAGGTCTGCCTTGCTGTCATGGAGGGAAGGCAGACGCTCGTCGAGGGATCCCAGGCGCTTGCAAGATCCCTCTTCGCCATCATGGCAAAGGACGGCAGGATATCTGCCGGCGACCTTGCTGTATGCCTGTTTCGCACAGGCAGCGACTCCGCCCCGCATCTCGGCCTCTTGAAGATCGATCCATCGCCAGCATACGCCCATACGGTTGAGGAGAGGGATGGGAAGCGTCTCATCGGCTTTGCGATTAGGGAGAAGGTGATGCCAAGCACAAAGGAGAGGCTTCAGAAGTGCGCCTTCGTTCTGCCGGTAAAGGATAGGGGGATTGGGTATCACATGATCGTTCTTGACCGGCAGATCAAGCAGCTCGAGGGAGAGACCGCCCAGTTCTTCTTACAGCGATTCCTAGGCGCTGAGCAGGCGATGGACGACAGGCAGAGGACGCGCAACCTCTACATGGGATTGATCGATGCGAAAAACGACCTTCGAAAGGAAGGAAGGATAGATTCAGAGGAAGAGGAGAAACTCAGCAAGGCGATAGAGGTTGCCGTCTCCTCAGAGAAGATCGAGGTCGATCGCTTCGTCGAAGCCCTCCCCCTGCCACCCGATGAGAAGGCCTACATAAAGGAGGCTGTATCCCAGAAGGTCCCCGATCGGGAGTTCTCCCTAGACAAGGAGTTTGCAGAAGGACTGATCAAACGCAGGCGTTTTCGAGGCAAGCACGGCCTGAAGTTCGAGGTTGATAAGGATCACTTCAAAGACGTTGTCAAGGAGATGAAGGATGTAACGCTTGGAGGAAAGAAGGTCACCAGAGTCGTCCTCGAGGTAGAGGACTGGAAGGAGGTTCCCTGATGACAGGAGGCTCTCCGAAAGGCCCGGCAGATATTCCAGGCGCAGGGCCGCTCAGAAGGCTCGGCCAGCTGCTCGGGATTGCGGATGAGAAGTTGTCTCTTGCGGAAGGGCCGGAGAGGATCGTTCTCGACTGCAATGTCGATTCGAGCCGCGCAGAGGCGCTCTCTATCGAGAGGGTAAGGGATCTTGTAGAGGCTTATGGAAGCTCTCTCTCGTGCCAGCTCCTGCACGAAGACCTACCGCTTCTCACCATCTCGAAGGATACAACCCAAGACGACCTCGACCGCTTCAGAGACGAGATCCGGCCCCCGGCCTCTTTGCCCGCGGCCGGATCCGCGCCCCCAAAGCCGCGGGAGCTGAGAATAGACCTCGTGCTCGACAAATCAGAGCTCATCAAGGAGCGCCTGGGAGATCCGGCCGGGTGCCGAGTCCTCCTATTCCTCAATCCATTGGCCCTCTCAAACCATCTAGCAGATCCCCTACCCCGCTTGGAGGGGATGCTCTGGCCTTCTGACAACGGAATGGCAATCGTCCTCGTCCCCGACCTAGATATATCGATCGAGGGCAGAAGCCTTGCGATATTGGGAGGCCAGGGCTTTCAGGACCGGCTCGGCGTCCTTCTAAAGAGGGCGCGTCCGAGTGCCGGGCGAAAAAGGCTCGATCAGGTCTACAAGGATGCTCAGGAGAACGTCCGCTGGACCTACCCCTGGCTCAAGAGGATGACGCCTCTTCATCTTAGAATCGATGAAGAGAAGGCAAAAGCCGCTTCTGATGAAGCAATTGATATAGCCCGCCTTCTCGCTTGCCAGCAGGTCAACTCGGCCATCATGTACCTTGCCGACATGACCCTTGGAACGGTTGAAGAGCCGGTTCAAGAGCCGCTCCAGGCCACATTCTCCGGGGATCAGTCGAGCCTCACAATCCCTTTTTCTAAGCCCGATGATTCGAAGGCGACCCTCGGCGATGCTGCCATCCTGATCAAGCTGATCGAGTGGGCGTATAATCCGAAATGGGCAAGCGATCGCCTCACCCTCGTCCAGATAGCTGTTATCAAGTCGCTCAAGGGCGAGACACAAGACCAACGAACCGCAAGGCTCGTCGAGAAGGCCCCCGAGATCTTAAGGGACGTTCGCTGGGACTGGAAGAGCTTTGCCGAGGGGAAGATGGACGAGTACGTAGCAGGCGTTCGAGACCTCGAGGAGGACCTCTTAAAGACGACGCAGGCATTTGCCGACCAGATCTCCGAGATGATCAAGGGCCTCTCGGACACGATGCTTGCAGCAGTCGGCGTAGTGCTTGGAACGTTCATCGCAGCGCTCTTCGAAAAGGAGTTCAATCCCGCCATCTTCAGGGCCGGGATGTGGCTGTACGCCCTTTATGTCCTTCTCTTTCCGCTATTGTTCAAGATGGCTGACCAGTGGCAGCGCTACTCATCCCTAAAGGAGGGCTTCTCCGACCGCCGCCTCCGGTTCGAGGGTAGGCTCTCGAAGGAGAGGGTGGACGGGATCGTAAAAGGCCTCGTCGATTCTGCCCAGGGCCGCTTTGTGCGCTGGTACTGGGTCACGGCTGCAGTCTACGTAGGCGTGATAATCCTGGCCCTCGCCGCGGCAGCGCTGGTTCCCGGCTGGATGGCAGGCGAGCCGCTTCCGAGCGCCTGGGAGCTTGCGGTGCGGGCGGGTGGATGGGTCTGGGGATGGATCGAGCCGCTTGGAGGTGGGATGTGAGCGGCACATTCGAGGGCGTTCCCGATCGGTTGGGGGCTCGATTGGGTGCAGCCTTTCAGGATAGGGTAGCTGTTGAGTATTGCATTTATATGCTGCTAGGGGAATACTCAGGGCTTCGCCCTGATTCTCCCGACCTAATTTCCTCGGTTCAAATCCACGCACCAGCACCCATTGATGATATTGTCGTGAGTTTTCGGTCGGGAACATGTTGGGCCATTCAAGCCAAATCCGGATCATTGAGCCTTTCCTGGAAGGAGAAAAAGCCATTTACTGAGGCCCTACTGCAATTCCGTGAAGGTGCCAAAGCAGGCCAGATAAAGCTGAACGACGACTCGGAAGACCGGGCAATCCTTGCGATAGATAGGAAAGCCTCTGGTATCGTTAAAGATTTCGGCCAATGGCTGGACCGGTGCAGGGATTATATCAGTTGGAAGGGGTTCAAAGACTCCTGTATAAGTAAACAGGACAAAGGATTTCTTGAGGAAATTACCCAACTACTCGGCCTTGAAGGCGACTACCTGCTAAAATTTCTCAAGAAGGTCTATGTGATGGAGCTTCCATCTGAAGAGGCGTGGCGCTCCGAGATGGTTCGGCTTCTGATAAACGGCTTTCCCATCGAATCCTCTGCAGCCAGCAAGGTAGTTGATTTAATTTTTAGTAAGGTGATCAAGGCTGCCCAAACAAGAGGCCCCTTCACGGCCGAGGTTATCATTGAAGCCTGCACGAAAGAGGGAATCGAAGGGCTGAATCCCTTGAGCAATCCATTCCAGCCGATAGTTGATATCGATCTGCGTGAGGATGGAGCACTTGCCAAGCTCGCAAAAGCCCTGAATCCCGGCACTATCAGGCCGAAATACGTCAACCGGCCGGAACTTCAAGCCTTTTCTGAGAATTCTGGAGCATTCATCCTTGGAAAGAAGGGAATAGGAAAGACCGAGGCCCTCATCCATCTGGCAATGGCCCGCCCTGATATGCCTGTGGTTGTTGTGAAAAGGGGATTTGGACGGGAGAGTCTATCTTACTTATTCAATAAGGTCAGGCTTCTAAGAAGGCAAAGCGGAGGGCATTATCAGCTGATATGGGACGACATCCAAAAGAATCCAATGCTATTCGCCCAGGTAATGGCAGACCTCTCAAGGCAAGGAGGCGTCAGGATTCTATGTGCTGGCCGCATCGAGGATAAGTCGAGGATTATCGAGGAGATCCCTCCCCTTCTGCGTCAGCGTGCGGGCTTGCAGGATGTAACGCTATCGAGGTTTGAGGAAGAGCAGGCTTTCCAGATGGCCCAGTCTGTGGCTAGATCAATGGGCCTCGAAATGGAAGATAGTGCCCTCAAAGCCCTGGCGGATCAGATCCGGCGTGGCGATGGTGGCCCCCTATATGCCATCGTCCTGGGAAGATTGTTACAGGTTCCAGAGAAGATCATACGATTGGGGGACGTCCAGAAACTGAACCAGGCCCTGAGCAGCATGATGGAGGCACGAAGGAAGAATGAAAAAATTAGTGGGCCGGCAGAGGCAGATGATCTACAAGAGGCTTGGCTGATGCTCTACAATAGGCTGGAGGGAAGATCACATCAAAAGAACCTGCTTCGATGCCTGAGTTTCTTACATGAGATCTCATGTCCTCCACTGAAGGAAATCGTCCGGCTATTGTACACAAGTGGATTGGGATTGCAGGAGAAGTTCGATGACGCCGTTGAAGAGCTGCAAGGGCTATGGCTACAAGAGCAGGGCGGGGAGATCATCTGCCACGATGTGTCTCTTGAGGCTGTGCCAAAGGATGGGGATCGTTTTCAAAGACTGGCCCTATTTGCCCATCAGGATATAGTGGGCAACGACCTGGGCCTGGGCCTCCTGCGGGCATCGCTCTCAACCTACATTCAGAAGAAAGTGCCTACGACAACTGAAAGAAGGGTAAGAAGAGACCTCCTGCAAAGGGCCAAGGAGCTAGGGGAGCTGGCAATCGTAAGCTTCCGGGGGCAGGATCATAAGGCCCATCTTGGCACTGCCCTATCCAACACATCCTATGCGCTGAGCGAACTTGCCGGACTCGAGACGAGACGCGAGGGACGCCAGAAGCTGCTCGAGAAGGCGATAGCATACATCGAGGAGGCCATCAAGATACGCCGAGACCTGGGACTGATGGCAAACGTGGCAACGTCCCTCAACAACGCCTCCAATCTTTACAGCAACCTTGCCGGACTCGAAACCAGCCGCGAGGGACGACAGAAGCTGCTCGAGAAGGCGATAGCATACATCGAGGAGGCCATCAAGATACGCCGAGAACTGGGGATGATGGCAGATGTAGCCATGTCCCTCAACAACGCCTCCAATCTTTACAGCAACCTTGCCGGACTCGAAACCAGCCGCGAGGGCCGGCAGAGGCTTCTCGAAATGGCGATCTCATACATCGAGGAGGCCATCCAATTATACCGAGACCTGGGGCTGATGGCAGATGTAGCCATGTCCCTCAACAACGCCTCCAATCGTTACAGCTACCTTGCGGGACTTGAGACGAGCCGGGAGGGCCGGC
>JAFGMR010000089.1 GCA_016927425.1 Methanotrichaceae archaeon
ACTTGCGCGCGGAGGCGAGCTATTGGGGGGACACGCCTATCCCGAGGTGTATATCGGCAAGATCGATTCGGCAAACTACTGGAGGATTCGCGGATGGCTGAGGGAGCGGTACGGTGAGGTCTACATCCACATAAACGAGACGACCAAGGATGCATGGCTCAACCTCGACTGGGGCGACGGCGAGAGCCCTAACCACCCGGGAGGGCCCTTCTTCGAGGCGGATGAGAACATACCCCTCTACATCAGCCCGAAGACGACACCAAAGCCTCTGCAAATGGTAAACGAGCCGCCGAGTGCTGACTTCGGCCTGCTGCCAGAGCATCCGGATGTGGGAGAGATCATCACCTTCGATGCATCGAACTGCAGCGACCCAGACGAGAACATCCGGGACTATATCTGGGAGTTCGGCGACGACGGTACCGGATCGGGATTGAAGGCAGAGCACGCTTATGATGCAGGCGGCCCGTATCAGGTCAACCTGACAGTTGTCGACCGCGAGGGCCTGAACTGCTCGGCGAGCGAGACGATAGTCATAAACTGGCTGCCCTTGGCCAGCTTCAGCATCTCCCCGGAAGAGCCGGAGGTTGGAGAGCTGATCACATTCGACGGGTCGGCGAGCAGTGATCCCGAGGATTCGCCCCTGGTATATAGCTGGAACCTCTCGGGAGCGACTGTAACCGGCATGGACGAGGCCACAAGGACGTATCATGAGAGGGGCAACTACACTGCAGAGCTTACCGTAACCGACGAGCAGGGCGCAAAGGGAACGATCTCGAGAACGTTCAAGGTGAACGAGCCGCCCAGAGCAGAGATCGCTTACAGCGCCACAGGCGACGGGGCTCCAACGACGGGAGAGAACATCACATTCGATGGATCCGATAGCTGCGACGCTGACGGCCGGATAATCGAATGGGTCTGGGAGTTTGACGACGGCAGGACCGATTCAGCCGAGTCTGTGTTCCACAGCTTCGAAAGCGGCGGAGAGCATTCGGTAACGCTTAGGGTCAAGGACGAGAACGGCAGTATTGGTGAGGCCTCTGAGAGGATTCAAGTTAACTGGCGACCTGTGGCGAGGTTCACATTCGATCCGCCAAATCCCAGTGTTAGCGAGACAATAGCATTCAACGCCTCAGAGAGCTGTGACAAAGAGACGGGGGCGTTGAGATATCGCTGGGACTTCGACGATGGTAGCAGCGGAGGAGATCGCTGGACGATTCCCCACATATACCTATTGAGCGGATATTACAACGTAAATCTAACGGTCACTGATAGCCTTGGCGCATCCAACTCGACCGTTCAGACTATCCACGTATCGCCCGCAAACGGCCCTCCAAAAGCCCTATCCCTTAGCCCCGATAGAGACACGGCCGAGGCGGGATCTAGCATCACATGGATTGCCGAAGCCTCCGACCCGGATGGTGATGCTATCCTCTATATGTTTCTCCTCGACGGCATCGAAGTGAGAGGCTGGGGCGAGGATGCCACCTGGACATGGCAGACCGCGCCATATGATGCTGGACGCCACACGGCTGAGGTAAGGATTAGGGACGGCCGGCATGAAGGTCCTGAGGGGTGGGATGATCATACCTTCTCCACCCATGCGATTCTCTCGGAGCCCACTCAACATCCTGCCCCGACAGGCCTTCAGCCGGATATCTCAAGCTCGGAGGAGGAGTTGATGGTCAAAGGTGCTACCCTTTACGCTATGGGCCAGTATGAAGAGGCCCTTCAGGCATTCGATGAAGCCCTATGGATCAATCCGTACAACATTGATGCCTGGACTGACAAGGGCGTTGCTCTTTCCGAGCTAGGCAGGTATGAAGAGGCCCTTCAGGCATACGGTGAAGCCTTAAAGATCAATCCGGACTATGCCGCCAATACCTGGCTTAACAAAGGCGGTACCCTTATCGCTTTGGGACGGTATGACGAGGCCGTTGAGGCATGTGATATGGCTATCAGGATCTATCCGGACTATGGCGAAGCCTGGTTTAACAAGGGCGTTGCCCTTTACAATATGGGTCGTATAGATGAGGCTGTTGAGGCCGCAGATGAAGCCATTAGGATCGATCCGCTTTTTGGCGAAGCTTGGAATAGGTTTGTGGGGGTGATTTATTGAAAATCATTAATGATAATACTCTTTTTAAATTGGTTGGAATCTCTATAGCTTATCTACAGCTAGCGATTCTGCAAAAAATCTTTGAAAGGATTCTTTGGGACAATCGATCTCCAAGTGATATCATATTCCAAGACAGGCCCCAATTCCAACCGATAACAGATCCTCTTCTGAAATAATTAATCATATATCGTACATTATATACTATCCACGATCAATGATCATGACATGCTAATGTTTGTTATATTTGCTAAGATTAAAGTAGATAATTTATACATAATTAATTATTTTTAGAATTGAATCTAAAAGGTCTCATATATTATGACGATCTAAAAGATTATGATCTATCCATTCCTCGATCGATCTGGCTCTACCTGGCTTTGCTAATGCTGCCCTTGGCGAGGGAGCCGAGGTTGCCTATCGCTGTGACGCAGCCGGCGACCATCTACATGACTATGGAGCAGTCCTTCCCTGCAATGGATCTAAGGTCCAGGCGTTCACAGTCGCAGGTCCTGGCGGCGGGGATGAGATCGAGGAGATCGAGATATCTGAGATCGCAAAAAGGGTCGAGCCAAACAACGACCTCGTCGATACATGCGCAAACAATCTCACCCTCAAGTTCCCGGGCGCCTATACCATAGAGCAGATAGTATCCATTCACGGATACATCACCGATCTGTGGAAGTACAAGTACGATCCAACAGGCATTGAGCGTCTCCGCTATGCAAACGAGTCGATCAAAGGAGCGCCCGAGTGAAGCTCGGGCTTTGGCGACTGCGATAGACTACGACAGGCAGCAATCTACTCCAACTCAAGGGAGGATATGAGCCTAACATCAGGTCCATCGATGGAGGCGAAGTCCTGCCATATCTGATCAAGGACGTTCCAGCCATTATAGCATGCCGACCAGGACGAAATCACCCCCGATAATCCCCTCAGGTTCTACATCTGCAAGGAAGCAATCGTCGAGGGCGCGTCCTCGTGAGATCCCAGGAGGCGCAAGAATGGTTGGAGGCCGCCCAAGGACAGGCTCCCTGGGCGACCGTCCTTGGGCGCGTATCCGCAAAGGCCGGCAGTATCAGGCCATTACATAGACCAATCCGAGGAACTCGTCTGCAAGCTCTGGATCCATCCGGCTCGCATTATCGCAGTAACCCTGGGCCTCCTGGAGATCCTCATAGCTCTCCGCCTGAAGCTGTATGGTGTAGCAGAGGTTGTGCCAGGCCTCGGCAAGGAGCGGATCGAGGGCGGTTGCGTTCCTGTAGTCTGCTATGGATCCCTCGTGATCTCCCAGCTTATCCTTCGAGACGCCCCTGTTATTCCAGGCAGGCGCAAAGGAAGAGTTTATCCCGATCGCTTCATTGAAGGAGACGATGGACTCCCCATAGCGGCTAACCTTCCCCAGGAGAACGCCTCTGTTGTTCCAGGCACTGGTGTCGTTGGGATTCGCAATCGTTGCCCGGTCGTAGATCTCCAGTATCTCTGAAGCGAGAGTGTCATTCCCACCCCATCCGGCCGGCACATCCCAGGTGCCACCGCCCCTCCTGGATGCTTTCAACCGACAGTCCGCCTGGAGCGTCAGCGAGTCGCTGTAGGCTGGATCTATCTCCAGATTCTCCTCGCAGCACTCGTGAGCCTCGAGGTAATCCCCCATCTCGTAATGGATAAGGCAGGCCTTCTGCCTCACATCGAGGAGGTCGGGATCGATATCCAAAATATCATAGTAGACGTCCAATGCCTCATCCAGTTGCCCTAACTCGACCAGAATATCGCCCTTGAGCTCCAAGGAATCGATATCCATATCATCTTCCGATAGGGCCATATCGATAGAGGCGAGGGCCTCCTCATATTGGCCCTCCTCGCGAAGATCCAAGGCCATGGCGTAATCCTCGTTTTGATCCCCCGATGCCGGCTGGATCGCGGCAGCCATCAAGGTCGCCATCATGAGCACAAGAAGAGCGTTTCTCATGTTCATTATGTAGATTTATTGGATTAAATATCTTGCCTTGAGAATCCTCCGGCCATAGGGAACGTTGCGAAGGCGGACCGGAAGTGTTATCGCTATCGAATGGGATCAACTTAAAAGGTGATGAGATGAGCCGTAAATCGATATCGATCATCCTTTTGTTGCTTCTATCCTGCCGAGGAGCGCTATGCGAGAATACGATAACGCTGGCCTACGACGACGGAGTTCCAGATGACGCCCTCTGGATCGACGAGGGACGAGGCCATGCACTCCTCTTCACCGCCCCCTGCGAGGAGTGGACGCTTTCCAAGGTTGCCCTATTCGGCAATCTGGTGGAGAATGCGTCCTCCGATATATTCGTATTGGAGGTTTGGGACAAGGACCTAAACCTCCTCGCCAAGATCACCGATCGCACAAAGGCCTTCTTTGGCGATAAGATGGGCTGGACGGTCGTGGATCTTCCAGATGTCCAGGTCACCCAGAACTTCTTGGTGAGCTTCTACGAATACGGCGGCGTCTACCTCGGGGCCGATATGAGCCAAGGCTTTCGCCGCTCGATCATCACAGCCCGGGCACCCAACCACATAATGGAGTGGAACATCACCTCTTGGGAAAGAAACGAGACCAACTGGATGATCCGGGCCATGGGCTACTCCCCTTCGCCCGTCATATATATCGAGATGCCGTCTGCCTCTGCCAGCCAATCGAGCCCGACGATGGTCATCCTCAGGGTGACCGATGCCGATGAGAACCTTCGAAGCGCCACGATCTATATGATAGATAACAACACCCAGGAGATGGTCTGGTCCGAGACAAAGCCCATTGAAGGAGGGGAGGCCCAGGTTCAGTTCTTCTGGCCAGCAACCGAGCATGTGGTCTCAAACGGCACATCAGAGGTCGGCCCCGTGCTGGCGATGAAGAACTTGAATCTGCCCGCCAACCTCAGCATATACCTGACCTACTCCGCCCGCTGCATCCTTGAGAAGAACGAGACCGAGATCACTGCCGTCGCCTTCTTCGGCGAGGACGGCCGGCTCAACTCGCTCACCGATATGAGCGGACTCGACCATTACATCTCCCCCTCGCTCCTCAAGATCATCGACCCTTCCAGGTCCTACTCCGACTACCAGAGGGATAATCTGACGCTCAAAGAAGGGCGAGACCGGCTCATATTCTACAAGATGGATGCAGGATCGGGCGATCCCAAGCTTGAGATCTTGCCGTCGCTTGCGCTATCCAAATCGCCATTATTCAATCTCGGCCTCAAGCTGGAGAAGGCGGATGCCAAGAGCGGAGAGTATCAGCTTATGGTGGAGGTAGAGGACGAAGGAATGAACGTCATGAGGGGAGTCTGGAAGAAGGTCGTATCGGTTGCATGAGGGAGTTTGGATCAGCTTTATCTCAACGGACTGCCAAACCGAGCCGATGATACCATGAGCGAGGAATGCAACCTATTGGAGCTAAGGATCACCGAGGACGAATACCGCGAGTATCTGATAGGGAGGCTTCGGCTGCAGGGATCCAATCTGCAGGAGGTCGAGAAGGTGAGCTTTCCCTTCCTCCTGGCCTCGGGAAGCGAGCTCTTGCGAAGCTTCATCCTCAACGAGACGGAGTTCGTATCGAGCCTTCCCGATCAATACAGGCTTCCGGACAGGGGGTTCATATGGTATCTCTTCTCCCAGGCGGTGAGGGAGATCCAGGCCACATCCGAAGGCATCGTGATAAAGTACAAGATCCAGGACCAGTACAGAAAGCCCTTCAAGCAGTTCCACCTGTAGGTGTAGGCTGCCAGCTACCCTCGAGCTTCCCCTCCAGGGCCAACCGTCCAAGGCCTGACGCAACCTCCTTCTCGATTAAAGCAGGTGCGAAGCGCTCGAGCGGGGTTCCCGGCAAGGGGGTGAAGCTGTGCGCCCTCACTCTGCCCCCCCGACCGACGATCCATCGGGCAAGCTCGAGCGTCGCCATCTGGTCGTCCGGCCCCTCCATTGGAAGGCCCAGGATCAGGTCGACCTGGGGGACTAGGCCGAAGTCGAGGGAGAGGTCGCAGGCGTCTGCCACCTCCTCCACCCCATGGCCCCTCCCAATTTCCCGAAGCACACGAGGGCTTCCCGACTGCCCCCCTATGGAGAGCGTTTTGTTGGCGCAAAAGCGTGTTATCAGCTCAAGGGCTTTTTCGGATACGAAATCGGGCCTGACCTCGGAGGGGAAGGTGCCGAAGTATATGGGCCGGCCCAAGTCCGCAAGGGAACGAAGCAAACGCTCGACCTTATCCAGGCGGGGGACTCTCCCGTCCGAACCGTAGGCGAGGGCGTTTGGCGTTGTGAAGCGGACGTCCTTTAGAAAGCGGGCGAATCTCGCGATCGTCTCGATGGAGCGATGCCGCATTGAGCTCCCAAATAGCCTCGGGGTCTGGCAGTAGGCACAGCCCCATGGACAGCCCCGCGAGATCTCGATCGGGGCGATATATGGCGGCTTGAATGGCGGAAATAGGTCGAGGTCGACCGTCTCGCCCGGCGGATTATGGACCATCTCTCTACCCCTCATGCAGGCGACGCCGCTTATGCCGGTTGGATCCAGTCCTTGGATCAATGCATCCAAGAGCCGGGGCAACGCCAATTCCCCCTCGCCCACAACGACGTAATCGAAGTACTGGAGAGCCTCCTTTGGCCGAGCAGAGGGGTGAGGTCCTCCTGCGATGTATACCGCATCCACATTGGCCATTTCGATCTCTCGATAGACCTCATTTGCCTGGAGGGACGAGAAGCTGTAGAGCATGATGCCGGGCCTCGGCGCATCAGTTGGCCTGGCGGGCCTGAGGTGGATGAGGGAAGCTATCGAGTTGATGTTCTTTCGGTTCCAGCGAAACCAGACGCTGCCATTCGCAGGATCGAAATTCCTCATGCGGCAGGTGCGTCCCGATTCCATCCCGTCCCTCTCAGCCATCTCATCCTCTCTCGTCCCACTCATGCAGACCGCCCGTCAGCTCCATCTCCGCCCGGGGCCCCTCGTCCATCTCGTTGCGTCCCACCGCATGCCAGCCGCCCATCAGCTCCAACTCCACCTGGAGGCCTCTCGTCCTCTCTCGTCCTCTCTCGCCCATCTCACGGCCAGCTAGCATCGGGGAAGATGTGGACGTGCCTGAACTTCGTTGCGTCGACAAGCCCCATATCGGTCAGCTTCAGATCAGGGATTACAGGAAGCGCCATGAAGGAGAGCGTCATGAAGGGGTCCTCCAGCGTAGATCCGAGCTTTCGGGCCGCCTCTACGACTTCTTCAATCCCAACGACGACCTCCCACATCGGCCCCTCGGAGAGGAGGCCTGCTATGGGAAGCGGAAGGGATGCCAGGATCGATCCATCCTTCACCGCCACGAGGCCGCCGCCCATCTCCGCTACGGCCCTCGCCGCTGCCAGCATCTCCTCAGATGATACGCCGACAACCGCGATGTTATGGGAGTCGTGGGCAACCGATGTGGCAATCGCCCCCTCCTTGAGGCCGAACCCTCGAACGAGGCCGAGTCCCACGCGGCCTGTGGCGCAATGCCTCTCGACTACCGCGATCTTGAGTATATCCCTGCGGGCATCGGAGACGACCATTCCATCGACTACCAGGGGATGGAGAAGGAGCTGTCTCGTGATGATCTGATGGGGCAGGACCTCTATCACCCTCGCCTGCCCTGCGCGTGCCTCGATCTCGAAGGACGATCGATCCAGACGGCCAACGCGAAACGTTTGGGGCAGCGCTCGTTTGTGCCTCTCAAGCGAGAGCAGAAGACGGCCCTTCTCCGCGACGACCTCCCCATCCTTGAAGACCATCTCTACTGCCATCTCCTCGAGGCCATCGAGCACCACGAGATCCGCCCGGAATCCCGGAGCGATTGCGCCTAGGTCGGATAAGCCGAAGCGCTCGGCTGCGTTGAGCGTTGCCATCTGGACTGCCATCACAGGATCCATGCCCATCTCGATCGATGTCCGGATCATGAAGTCGATATGCCCCTCTCGTATGATCTCTGACGCGTGCCTGTCGTCGGACACAAAGAGGAAACGCCGGGAGTTTAGGCTCTCGACCAAGGGCAAGAGGTCCCTCAGGTTCTTTGCAGCAGTCCCCTCCCGGAGCATTATGTACATCCCAAGACGGAGCTTCTCTCGGGCCTCCGCCAAGGATGTGCATTCGTGGTCTGAACCAATGCCCGCTATGATGTAAGCGGCAAGGTCGCGGCCATAGAGAAGCGGGCAGTGGCCGTCGACTGGCCGATTCCCCGCAAGGCGGATCTTCTCGAGGACGGCAGGGTCCCTGTAGATCACGCCAGGGTAGTTCATGACCTCGGCGATCCCTATTACGCCATCTTTATCGAGCAGGCCGCGGAGGGCTTCGGCATCGAGGACCGCCCCCGAGGTCTCGAGGTTCGTTGCAGGGACGCAGGAAGGAAGCATCACGTAGACGTTGAGCGGAGCGCGCCTGGCCGAGTCGAGCATGTAGGCGATGCCTTCAATTCCGAGCACGTTTGCGATCTCGTGAGGATCGGTCACAACGGTGCATGTGCCATGCGGCACGACCGCTCTTGCAAACTCGGGGACGGTAACCATTGCAGACTCGACATGCACATGGCCGTCGATGAAGCCGGGAGCGAGGATGAGGCCTGACAGATCCATGACCTCTGCTGCGCTTGGGCAGTCGAATCCGACAACGCGGCCCTTGTGGATGGCAACTGCTGATCTGTAGACCTCGCCGGACAGGGTGTTTACAATCTCCGCTCCCTCCAGCAGGAGGTCGACCTCAACCTCCCCCCTCGCCGCCGCTATCAGCTCTTTTTGGGGCTCCATATCGCTTCCTCTATTGAGGGTACTCATTGCTGCACCGGATCTTTGAGGGATTCTTATCCCTTTAACCCATATCGCCTGAAAGACAGACCTTTAGATGATAGCGTAGCTGTTGGGTTCTTGTGGAGGATGTTGAACGCTTCCTATTCTCGACAGGCATGTTCGATCGAAAGAAGGCGGTTGCCGCTCATGGGCCGATCTTCCGCAACCGCAGGATCGTGGAGAGATCCAGGCGGTAGGACTACAACAGCATAGAGATGGAGGCAGGTCCTTATCTCTTCGCAATCTTCGATCGGGCGCCTGCGGGATTTCCCGATTCTTCGCGAAGGCCTGAGGTAGGCATGCATCTCTTATGCATCAGATACGCCTTACAGCAGGCGCGCAAGCCTTCTTTCAAGCAGCCTCGGCTTTGCAGGAACGGAGCCGACGTATGCCTGCACGCTCGCGATACTTCGGAGGATATTTCAAAGGGAGATCGAGCGGATGGGGAAGGGCGGATGATGGCGCGGCTAGCGGAGGCGGGGAGGGCATTGGCGCCTGGATTGCAGCTTGCTGGATATTTGGAGGTGATCATGGACCTTTCGGCGATATTGCCCCTTCCAAAATGTATAAATAATAAAGATAGTTGTACAGTAATAGATAACGTAATAAAAGGCTGGTAGTAATGAAGAAACGCAGATTTTTTAGGGTTCTTGGGCTGCTTTGTGTGGCTATATTTTTCGTATCGATTACGCCTTATCTGGCCGTGGATCTTGAGTGGCAGGAGTGTCTGGGGGGCAGCGGCGGAGATTGGGCATATAGCATCCAGCAGACCACCGATGGTGGCTATATCGTTGCTGGATACACTGATTCCAATGACGATGATGTTAGTGGCAACCACGGAAATTATGATTTCTGGGTGATCAAGCTTAGCTCAAACGGGGCGTTAGAGTGGCAGAAGTGTCTCGGGGGCAGCTACGAAGAATGGGCATATAGCATCCAGCAGACCACTGACGGAGGATATATCGTAGCTGGATATACTTGGTCCAATGACGGCGATGTCAGCGGAAACCACGGTGGATATGAGGATGATTTCTGGGTGGTCAAGCTAAGTCCAACCGGGGCGTTAGAGTGGCAGAAGTGTCTCGGGGGCAGCTACGGTGATTCGGCACGCAGCATCCAGCAGACCGCAGACGGAGGCTATATCGTTGCTGGAGTTACTGCTTCCAATGATGGCGATGTCAGCGGAAACCACGGTGGTTCCGATTACTGGGTAATCAAGCTCAGCTCAAGCGGAACGTTAGAGTGGCAGAAGTGTCTCGGGGGCAGCAACTATGACGATGCATATAGCATCCAGCAGACCACAGATGGTGGCTATATCGTTGCTGGATATACTGAATCCAATGACGGCGATGTCAGCGGAAACCACGGTGGTTATGATTCCTGGGTGGTCAAGCTCAGCTCAAGCGGAGCGTTAGAGTGGCAGAAGTGCCTGGGAGGCAGCGAATCTGAGTGGGCATTTAGCATCCAGCAGACCACAGACGGAGGCTATACCGTAGCTGGTTGTACTGGATCCAATGACGGCGATGTCAGCGGAAACCACGGAGGTATATATGATTCCTGGGTGGTCAAGCTCAGCTCAAGCGGGGCGTTAGAGTGGCAGAAGTGTCTGGGGGGCTGCGAATCTGAGCGTGCATTTAGCATCCAGCAGACCACAGACGGTGGCTATATCGTAGCTGGGGAGACTTCCTCCTACGACGACGATGTCAGCGGAAACCACGGTGGATCCGATTACTGGGTTGTCAAGCTAAGCTCAACCGGGTCGTTAGAATGGCAGAAGTGTCTGGGGGGCAGCTACGGTGATTCGGCATCCAGCATCCAACAGACCACTGACGTAGGCTATATCGTAGCTGGAGAGACTACCTCCTATGACGGCGATGTCAGCGGATTCCACGGTGGATCCGATTACTGGGTAGTAAAATTAGCACCAGAAGCTGACTACCAGTGGAACTGCCTTGGCGGCTACATAACATCAAGTCCCTCCATTATCCAGGACGCCGAGGGCCAGATCCACGTCTTCGTCAGAGGAGGCGACAACTCGCTCTGGGTGAACGTTGACGGGACCTGGGAAGGACTCGGCGGGTACATCACATCAGATCCCTATGCCGTGATGGATGACCTGGGCAGGATCCACATCTTTGCCAGGGGAAGCGACGGCGCCCTCTGGGACAGGATGCTCGACAGCGGGTGGGTGCCCCTTGGAGGCGGCATTGCCTCCAATCCCTGCGCGGCCCTTCTGCCCGGGAGCGGTCACTTGAAGATCGCGGTCATTGGCGCTGACAATGCCCTCTGGATAAACGACTTCGACACGGGGACCCTTACAGGCAGCTGGTCCGGCCTTGGCGG